>JAHBTG010000027.1 GCA_019638695.1 Bacteroidota bacterium
TCTTCAGCAGGAAGGGCACCAGGCTTTCGTCTGCACCCAATATTGCCCGCAGTAAATGCGCAGGTTCAATGACTTGCTGGTGATGCTGGCCGGCCAGTTCGGCGGCAGACTGCACGGCCTCCTGGGCTTTGAGGGTATAGTTGTTGAAGTTCATGGGATAATCGGTAGAATGGAATGTGACGCACCCGGTTCAATTACCGTGCAAAACCTGATTCTTCTGAGCCGTTTGCATTTTTGCTGCCTTTTTGTCATTAATTGTATCTTGATTGATGTCATATTGGCATTTTACGCGACAGATCAGGGGGTATACAGTGTTCCGGTTAGCTTATATTTTAAGGGTAAATTGGTATCTAAAATTCTTATTATCTGGTGATACAACTTAACAGGATTAGTTGTAATCTTGCTGTATAATTTATTCAGAAACTAATTCTTCCTATTATGAAAAGACTCATAATTCTACTTTTTGCATGCCTGTCACTGCTGGCTTGTAATAAAAAAGGGGGTGAAGACAAAGGCGGTGCCGAGACCAAAGAAGCTGCTACTGCCAAAAAGCTGGACGAGGCTGGCATGAAAGCATTGCTGGAGAAACTGAACCTGGAGGGTTATACCAAGTCAGCTCCCACGCTGGCCCCTACCAACAGCAGCGTGGCTTTTACGAGCACGGCACAGAACGCCAAAGGCGTCAATCTTCAGGTGCTGGTGAATGTGCATCCCTGCCTGGATTGCGGGTATAATAAGGAGTCTCTCCAGAGCGGCTACCTCTGGATAGAGGGTGATGCTAAAAAGGGTGTGGAGGAAATAGAGGTGGGTGGTAAAAAAGCCTACTATGTATATGGCCGCATTTACAAAAAAGACAAGGATGTGAATATGGCTATGCATACCATACACCTGCTCTACAATAATGGCACTAATGGCACCAGCATCCATGTAAAAGGAGACTTCTGGCCAGAAAGCGAAGCCGAACTGGACAAGGTTTCCAAGGAAGAGCTGCTGGATGCCGCCAAGAAGACCCTAGAAGCAGTTATGCCTTTGCTGTAGACCAACCCTCCTTCCATGATATGAGAGGAGTATATTCCTTTATGACATTGTTATAACTTTAATTCAATTACCCTATAAAACCATTGACACTATGAAAAAGTACTTACTGATGGCGACTACCTGCGTGGTATTCTTTGCCTGCAATAAGAAGGCTGAAGACAAGAAAGCCGAAGGCAACGAGCCTGAGAAGAAAGAAGCCGAAGCCCCCAAGGTGGAGCCTGTAGCCAACAAAAAACTGCTGCTGGAGAGCCTGAAACTGGAAGGTTACAAGAAAGGTAGCATTGCGGATACGGACTATTATTCCAATGTATACTTCACAGACAGCGAAAAGTCTCCTGAAGGATATGCTGTGAATGTTTCTATTAACGTAAATCCCTGCGAGAAACTGACCGGCGGCTGCAAGACAGATGCAGAGACAATCAAGAAAGGCCTGGGCAAAGCCGAGAAGAATGAAAAACGCGAGGTGGTAGAGATTGAAGTGGGTGGCAAAAAAGCTTACCTGGAGCACATCATCAAGTTTGACGGCACACCCAAGGGAACCGAAAACTGGGCAAGACTGGTGTATCCTAACGGACGCTTCTATATGTCTATTAATCTCAAAGGCGAAGGTTTTGCCACTACCAGCGAAGCCGAGGTTGCCAAAATGGACATCTCACACTTCAAGACCGTGGCTACCCAACTGGCCAACCAGATCATTCCCCAGATCTAAATTTCCCTCTACTTTGATATAAAAGATCATCATGAAAAAGTACCTGTTGATGGCAAGCGCCTGTGTGGTGTTCTTTGCCTGTGATAAAAAAGCCGAAGACAAGAAAGCCGAAGACAAAGGCAGCAATGCCGGTGCCGAGGCCCGTACCAACACGGTAGCAAAAGCCAAGGAGATCCTGGGCACGCTGGAAGTGGCAGACTATTCCAAGAGTGCTGTCAACAGCTCCAGCCAGGATGCCTCCGTTAACTTCAACGATAATGTGAAGTCTCCCGAAGGGTATTATATCCACGCCGGTGTACTGGTGCGCCCCTGTCAGATGGATAAGGGCTGCACCTATACAGAGGATAAGCTCAAAGACCAGGTGCTCTTCAAAAAAGAAGAGAAGCAGAAGGTTTCTGTAATAGATGTGGACGGGCAGAAAGTATATCTGCTGCATGCTACCTACTTTGATGCTGCCAACAAGGTGGCCAAGAACCAGGGCCGTGCCTTCTATGGCAATGGCAACTATGAGGTAGTGGTAGACCTGCAGGGTTCCGGCTTCAAGAAAGACAATGAGGCCGAAATAGCCAAGCTGGATGCCGCTCAGTATGAAGCTGTGGTGAAGCAGGTGATGGGTGCGCTGATTCCCAAACTGTAAGCCAATAGTCTTCCAAAAAGAACCTGGCCACCCGTACATTGTGCGGGTGGCTTTTTTATGCCTTGGTGGCATGTCAGACAGTGAAAACCGGTACTTTTGGAATTCTATGCGCTGGTTGCTGATAGTCCTGTTTTGCCTGGTGAACGGTCCGTTACTGGCCAAAGGAGACCGCCCCGGGTCTTCCCCGCCTGCTGCCGTTACCGGGCACCTGCCTGCCTGGATAGCGGAAACACCGCCCCGGGCAAATGAGCCGGCCGGCACGGCCCGCCGGGCAAGCTCCCGCCCTGCTGCAGAAGATACCTCTTATGCCCAGTATCCACGGGCAAAGCCCTTTAAGAGCCGCATAGTAGCCATAGCCCTTTGTGCAGGACTGGGCTTCACCGCCGCCCACCGCTATTATATGGGTGCCCGGAAATTTGCCCTGGCCCCCGGTTACCTGGGCCTTAACGTGGTCATGTGGTTTATGGACCTGGTAGCCCTTTGTGTGAACGGACAAGACAGTATGGACCGCTTCCTCTACAATGACCGCTTCTTTGCGGGTGTGGATCTGTGAGTAAGTAACTCCCCCACACGGGCTGTTTGTGTCCGTATATTGAAACATGCGCCTGCTGTTCGGTTATCTTCTGTGTCTTCCCGCGTTACTATCTGCCCAGCCAGTTTGTTACGTGGTCGGGCATAGCGACAGCATTGTGCTGGCACAGGTGCGCGGTGGCGCACGGGATGAACGTTTCCCGGATTTCCTGCGGGCACGGCAATGCCGGTTTGCAGGCACCCCTTACGGGAGTGGGGGCAAAGGCAGCCAGAAAGGGCAGACGCTGGTAAACCTGGAGCAGATGGATTGCCTCACCTATGTGGAGAACCTGCTGGCACTCTACATTACCCGCCGTATGCTGGCCTATCCTCACGCCGCCGTGACGGCCCGGGACACGCTCAATCTCTTTGCCCGCAACCTCAACTATATCCGCTATGACCGCGGGATCAACTGCGAATGGGAAGACCGGCTGTTTTACTTTACCGGCGCTATGGCGCAACTGGCCGGTTTCGGTATCCTGGATGACGTATCTGCCATTGCAGGCGAGCCCTACACCAAGCGTATCCACTATGTGAGCAGTCACCGCAGCAGCTATCCCGGTATCCGCAACTGGGCGCAGGTGCTACGGTTGGAGCAGGAGCTCAGCAGCCTACGGCGTTCCTGGTATCCCACGGCCCAACTGGGTCGTTACCAACTGATCGCCAGGGACGGCGACATCATTGCCTTTGCCAGTACGCTGGAGGGCCTGGACATCAGCCACGTGGGCTTTGTACTGCGCGATACCGATGGTAGCCTCTGGCTTAACCACAGTTCCAGCGTCAGCAAACGTATAGAATGCCAGCAGGACCTTTGCGAGTACCTGGCCGGACGTAAGACCGTTAACGGGTTCTTTGTGTATCGGTTTGTGTGGTGATGCCGGGGTTTGCTGCAGGTGGGCCAGGAGTGGGTATGCTCTTCATCCCGTTTGCTATTCAGGCCATGTAGGCCAGGTCGCGCTGGATAAAGCCGGTGAGGCGATCCCCTGTGAGCATTCCCTGGCTGAGCAGGGCCAGCTCATAACTGTGGCGGATGAGGTTATCCTTGCCTTCTCCGTCAGATTGCAGGAGTATCTTGCGGGCCAGGGGATGCGCGCTGTTGATGACAACGGTGTAGTTTTCGGGTAGTTCACCGCCTCCCAGCAGGCCATAGCGGTTCATATCCAGCAGGCGGCGCATATGCTCCGGCCGTGTGATGAGCACGGGCAGTTCGTCTTCTCCCAGTGGTTCGCATTCTACCTGGGCGCCGGGGTGGGCCAGCACGGCCTGGTATTTATCCTTGAGATAGGCCTCTTCTTCTTCATTGAGCAGGCTGCTTTTTTCCACCCCTTTATCTATGAGCTTGTCCAGTGTGGCACTGTCCACCCGGGCAAAGGAGACGTCTGATAACTGATGGTCCAGGTATTGCAGCAGGTGCATATCCAGTATGCCGTCGAGTAGCAGCACATCATAGCCGCGCTTCTGTGCGGCCTGTATATAGCTGTGCTGTTCGTCAGCATCCGTGACATAGAGGAATACTACCTTTTCGTTCTTGTCGGTTTGCGTGGCTTTTACCTTTTCCTTGTATTCTTCTATGGTATAAAATTCCTGTTTGAGGTTGTAGAGCAGGCAGGCGTCTTTGACACGGTCATAGAAGGCATTGTCTCTTACCATGCCATATTTGACGAATACCCCTATGCTTTCCCACTTCTGCTCATATTCCTTGCGGTCCAGCTTAAATAGTTCAGACAGCTTATCCGCCACTTTCCTGGAGATATGGCTGCTGATCTTGCGCACGGCAGCGTCGGTTTGCAGGTAGCTGCGGGATACGTTCAGCGGAATGTCCGGGCTGTCGATGACTCCCTGCAGAAGCCCCAGGTAATCGGGTACAATGTCTTCTACATTATCCGTAATAAATACCTGGTTGCTGTAGAGCTGGATGCTGTTCTTCTTTATCTCAACGTTGGGCTTGATCCTGGGGAAATACAGGATGCCAGTGAGCGTAAAGGGGTAGTCCACGTTCAGGTGAATCCAGAACAGGGGCGGTTCCTGCATGGGATACAGCTTCTGGTAGAAGTTTTTGTAGTCCTGGTCTGTAAGTTCGCCCGGTTTTTTGATCCACGCCGGTTCGGTGTCGTTGATCACCTGGTCATTAAACTTCACGGGAATGGGCAGGAAGCGGCAGTATTTGCGCAATACTTCTTCTATGCGCCAGCTTTTGAGGTATTCGTCGCTGTCGTCATTGATATGCAGGATAATGTCTGTGCCGCGTCTTGCTCGGGTACCGGGCTGCATCTCAAAGGTGGTGGAGCCTTCGCAGGTCCAGTGGACGGCGGCGGCTCCAGGCTGCCAGCTTTGGGTGACCAGCTCTACTTTGTTGGCTACCATAAAGGCGGAATAGAAACCCAGGCCGAAGTGGCCGATGATCTGGCTGGCAGTGTCCTTGTATTTTTCCAGGAACTGCTCTGCGCTGGAAAAAGCTATCTGGTTGATATATTCCTCCACTTCGCCGGCTGTCATACCTATGCCGTAATCACTGATGGTGAGGGTTTTGGCCGCCTCATCTATCCTGATCTCTATGGTGAGGTCTCCCAGTTCACCGGGAATCTCGCCTTTGGCGCTCAGGGTCCTGAGCTTTTGGGTGGCATCTTGCGCATTGCTCACCAGTTCCCGCAAAAACACCTCCTGGTGGCTGTAGAGGAACTTCTTGATGATGGGGAAGATATTCTCTGTGTGGATGGAGAGGTTACCGGATTTGGTCATCACGAAAGCTTGATTAAGGTGAAACGATGGGAACTTCCCAGCAAAAGCAGTGCAAAAGCGGGTATGTCTGCAAAAATGTCAGGGTAATATGACAATGCGGGTGCCTACCTGTACGACGGGGTAGAGGTCTGCCACATCCCGGTTGGTGAGCGACAGGCAGCCCAGCGTCCAGTCCACGCCTTCCCGGATGAGATCATCCTGCCCTGAGGGCACGCCGTGGATACCCACTTCCCCGCCTACGGTAGCTTCCTTGGGGATCTTGCCTGCCGCTTTTGCTTCTTTATGCAGGCGGTAGCTCTCGGCAGTGGGGTAATCTATCCACAGGAAGTATTTCCAGCTGCGGTGCGGGTACTTGGCACGGATACGAAATTCTCCCTCGGGCGTGCATCCGTCCCCTTCCCTGCGCTTATCACATACCGGGTCAAACCCCAGCACCATAGGGTAGGCCCGCACCACTTGCTGTCCACACATGATCTCCAGGCGGCGCTGCGCTTTATGGGCCTGCAGCCACACGCTGGCCGGTGCATATCCCAGGGTCCGCAGAGTGTCTTGCAGGGGTTGTTCCCAGCGGGCACCGTTTGGCCGGGTATGCCCGGAAGATGGGCCTGTTTTTTGAGTAACTGCCTGTTCACAACCTGCCAGCAGGCAGATAGCGGCTATGGTGGTTATGATATGCCTCATATTTTGAACTGCGAAATATTCCTTATTTTTGCATGAAGAGAGACCTAACCGATGCGCTTGATTATAGGAGTACTGTTTTTATCAACGTTGTTGATGGCATTCATGCAACCTGTTGATATGCTGAAATATAAGTATTCCATTAAAGATGTGCAGGTACGTTTTGAAGGTAAGCATACAAAAGGCACATTACATACCGCAGAGGGTACGGTAGTATTCGATCCTTTACAGCTCGAAAATAGCACGTTTTCCATAACGATCCCGCTGACCACCCTCAATACGGGGCCATCTACAAAACATGCACTGAGCGAAGATTGGCTGGATGCGGCCCGGTTCCCCGTTATCCGGTTTACTTCCCAGGGTACCGTGAGAAAAGAAGCCTCCGGGCAATACGTCCTCGCCGGGGACTTGTCCCTCCATGGTGTGACAAGGGCCATTGAAATACCTTTTGAGTACACCCGGCAAGGCAAGAAAGCCACTTTCTCCGGTGTATTTGCGCTTGCCCGTAGAGATTATGGAATGGTGATGCCCGGCCGCGTGGCTGATACCCTGAATGTATCCATCCTGGCAACTACTATCCTTGATCAATAGTCCGTGCGCTGGTTGAGTTCTTGTATCAGGTCCAAGAGTACGCCTCATCTGATAGGTGAGTGCTTGTTGCTCCTGGGTACGGTTCTGGTTATCTCGCTTTACACCTGGATTCCCTGGATTCTTAACCTGGGGATCTCGGGAGATATCCGGTGGAGTTTCATACAGGAATATATCCAGCGGAATACCACTCCCCACGAGTCTGTGAACCAGGTGATTCATAATAACCTGAGGCATCATGTGCTTTTTGCGGTTGCGGTCATCATCATTCCGGGGCTTGCCTTCCGCTTTGGCAATACCAGGTGGATGCTGGAGCGGGTATTGGGCGGTGCTACTGCGCTTTCGCTGGCGTACATACGCATACTGGTATCTGTCATCCTGGTATTTGCTTATTTGTTTGAACCCTTGCAGCAGCTGGCGCTTTTTCCTTCGGATCAGGTGGTGAACATGGGCTTTGGCCTGCTGGCCAACTGGATGCCCCGGACCTGGCCCGGCATGTTTGGCACCGAAGCCTTCTGGTATGGATGGCGCACGCTGCTTATACTGGTATTGGTGGGCTATGCACTGGGGTGGAAGACGCGCGTAGTTTCCATTGTGGCAGCAGTCATGGTGTTCTGCACCGAGAGCTGGATAAGAGGGTATACAGAATACTATAATCACCAGCACCTGGTCTCGCTTTATGTGGTCCTGGTATTGGCGTTTTTCCCCAGTGGAGATACCTGCTCGCTGGATAATTATTTCCGAAAAAGAAAGGGACGGGCGATTCATCCTTTAACGCCTTCCATGACCTATAGCTGGGGACGTTTTTTTGTTTTCCTGGTCATAGGACTGGCTTATACAGAGGCCGGTTTGAGCAAGCTTATGCACCAGGGCTGGTTTTGGTTTGATGGGGAGGGGATTTATGGCCTGGCCAAAGGCTCCACCCTTTCGCACACCAATTTCTCTTTCAATTTTGCCTACCTGGATATACCCATGTGGTTTTATACCCTTCTGGGATTGGGCACCATTATATTTGAGTTGCTGGCGGCGCCTGCTATCCTTTTCTGGAAAACCGCCAGGTGGGTACTGCCCTTTGCTATCAGTTCCATGCATATTGGCATCCTGCTTTTTATGCATATCATGTTTAATGACCTGATAATACTGCCTTTTGTGCTGATACCTATTGAATCCATATACACGCGTTTCCGTTCTGCAGGTTATCCTGGTTTTGCGGCGCCTGCTGCCAAAGGGTACTCCTATAACATCAAACTAGTGCTGGCAACCTTGATTACCAGCGCTTCCTTACTTATAGTACGCTATCAGGTAGAGCTGTTTCCTTTCACTGCATTTCAGATGTTCAGCTATCATTTGTCTGAAGACATGAATGCCTACGAGATCAGCCTGCATGTCATAGACAAACAGGGCAACCGCGCTATTGCCAGCCTGGAAAAAGACCTGGGCTTCTTCTGTATCAATCAACGTTTTGGCAGGCTATACCATTATTCCTCAACCAAAAGAGATTTTATCCTGGACAATATGTTGAAAGAAGCATACCCCAATGCTTCTGCTATTCAACTATCCGTTCGTTACTGTAAGGCTAAGGATTGCCCGCAAGGGCTCTCGGATTATGTGGTGCTCTTCAGTTATCCGGAGAAACCAAACCCTTAAGCCGCTTGTTGGAGTATCATGAATCTGCCTGATAAACCTGTGCTATTGTTTGATGGGGTTTGCAACTTCTGCAACAGTACCGTCAATTTTATCATGAAGCGGGACCGCTCCCGGAGCATCTTGTTTGCCAGCCTGCAGTCTGCAGAAGGCGCTGCGCTCATGCGGCACTTTGGGCAGGACCCCGGGAACCTGTACAGCATCGTGCTGATACATAAGGGCAGGTATTATGATTGCAGCACTGCCGCTTTGTGCACGGCCCGCATCATGGGTGGCATCTGGCGTCCTATGGGATGGGCAGGTTTGGTCTTTCCCCGTTTTATCAGAGATGCCGTTTACCGCTGGATAGCGCGCAACCGTTATAGCTGGTTTGGCAAGAAAGAGGCCTGCCGCATTCCCACACCCGAGGAACGGGCCCGTTTCTATTCCCTCACTGCTTAGGCAAGGAGGTTTTTTTCGGCCTCCAGGGATGTACTCATATCCCAGCGGCCTGCCGTCGCCTGCCAGCGTTTCCGGATGTTGTCCAGTCCCAGGTTCCCCAGGCTACCTGTATGGGTATGGCTGAGGGTTGCCGGGCGTACAAAGGTACCGGCCTCTATGGACTGGCCTACCTGATGATAGGCATCCCGGAAGCTCTCTCCCTGTTTTACCCGCTCGTTCACCGCATCTACACTGAAGGCGTAGCGATAAAGTTCGTCCTCCAGTATATCCTTGCGCACTTCCATGTGTTCAAACATCAGGACTGTCATCCGCAGGCATTGCTCCAGCTCGTCGAATGCCGGGAAAAAGTGCTCTTTCAGGAGCTGCAGATCGCGGTGATAGCCGTGCGGCAGGTTGGTAGTGAGCAATGCTATCTCATTGGGCAGCGCCATCAGGCGGTTGCAGCGCGCCCGTATCAGCTCAAATACATCCGGATTCTTCTTGTGGGGCATGATGCTGCTCCCCGTGGTAAGCCTGGCAGGAAAGGAGATAAAGCTGAAGTTCTGGCACAGGTACAATATGGCATCCATGGCCATTTTGCCCAGCGTGGCGGCTATGCCGGCCAGCGCCTGCGCTACCACCCGCTCCGTCTTGCCGCGGCCCATCTGGGCGTATATGCTGTTGGTCACCGTGTCTTCAAAGCCCAGCAGGTTCGTTACCAGGTCTCTATCCAGCGGAAAGGAAGAACCATAGCCTGCGGCAGAGCCCAGGGGATTGCGGTTGTTGATACGATAGGCGGCTTCCAGCGAGATGAGATCATCCGTCAGGCTCTCGGCATAAGCGCTCAGCCACAATCCGAAGCTGCTGGGCATGGCCACCTGGAAATGCGTATAGCCCGGCAATAGATGCGCCTTTAGCTCATCCGCCCGTCTCAGCCAGCACGTAAACACTTGCTCTATTTGCGGTAGCAATGCTCGCAACCTGTGGCGTACATACAGCCGCACATCCAGCAGCACCTGATCATTGCGGCTGCGCCCGGTATGCAGGCGCTTGCCCACATCTCCCAGCTGCCGGGTGAGCAGCAGTTCCACCTGGCTGTGGACGTCCTCAACCCCCGGCGCTATGGAGAACCGCCCTTCCCCGATCTCCCGGTGGATACGCAGCAACCCCTCCCGCAGCAAGGCGCCTTCTGTTGCGCTCAAGAGCCCTGCTTTCGTCAGCATATGGCTGTGCGCCAGCGAACCCAGCACATCCCAGGGTGCCAGCAGCAGGTCAAATTCGGCATCCCGGCCTATGGTAAATGCTTCTACCAGCTGATCTGTATCGGAGTCTTTCTGCCAGAGTTTCATGACAATAGGTTATTCAGGAGGTTGATGTAGAAGTCTATCCCTTGTTCCAGTTCTGCCACATAGAGGTACTCGTCTGCCGTATGGCTGCGGGCAGAATCCCCCGGACCTGCCTTGAGGCTGGGAAAAGGCATCAGCGCCTGGTCAGACAGCGTGGGGCTTCCATAGGGCTGGCTCCCCAGCGCCAGTCCGGCCTGCACCAGCGGGTGGTCCGCCGGGATGCCGCTGGGGTTCAGCCGGGTACTGCGGGGTATTACCTCGCAACTCGTATACCGGCATATGATCGCCAGCAACTCTTCATGGGTATAGGCGTCCGTACTGCGGATGTCTACCACGAAGGTGCAGCGGTCGGGCACTACATTGTGCTGTGTGCCTGCAGATACCTGGGTGACGCTCATGTTTACCGGTCCCAGCAGGGCAGACTCGCGGGGGAAGCGATAGTGGCGGAACCACTCGATGGCATCCACTGCCAGGTACAAGGCGTTGATCCCTTCTTCCCTGGCGGCATGCCCGGCTTGTCCGTAGGCAGTGCAGTCCAGTACCATAAGTCCCTTCTCTGCCACGGCCAGTTGTAACCGGGTGGGCTCTCCCACAAGGGCGCAATCTATAGGCGGTAGCTGTGGCAGCAGGGCCGCTATGCCGTTTTGCCCGCTGGTTTCTTCTTCTGCCGTACCCGCCCAGATAAGGTTGTAACGCAGCCGCTCCTGTGCATAAAAGTGACGGAAGGCGGCCATCAATGCCACCAGGCATCCCCCGGCATCATTACTGCCCAGACCATACAGCCTGCCGTTCTCCAGGGTGGGGGAGAAGGGGTCGCGGGTGTACCCTGCATTGGGGCGTACGGTATCGTGGTGGCTGTTGAGCAGCAGGGTGGGTTTTCCTGCATCAAAATGCAGGTTAGCGGCCCACACGTTGTGGAGGTAGCGGTGAGCGGTAATACCCGCCGAGGAGAGCTGGGCCTGAAGAATAGCTGCAGTGGCGCTTTCTTCCCCGCTGAAGGAGGGGGTGGCAATCAGCCTGCTCAGCAGGTCCAGGGCGTCTTCCAGCCGTTCGCGGGAGGTCATAGCCGTATGCGGGTGAAGTTTCGCCCGGTGCGGAAGGCTACTGCCAGGAAGTCTGCCGGTTGAAACAGCACTACTTCCTCCACCCCCTGCTCCAGGGTGCGGAAAGCATTCTCCAGCTTGGGGAGCATCCCGGCGAATATCCTGCCCTCTGCCCGCAGACGGTCATAATCTCCGGGGGAGAGCTCTTCCACCAGGCTGGTGAGGTCTTCCACATCCAGCAATACGCCCGGTTTATCAAAGCAATACAGCAACCGCACGCGGTATACCTGTGACAGGCAGATGGCCACGCCGGAGGCAATGGTGTCGGCATTGGTATTGAGCAGGTTGCCTGCCCCGTCGTGGGTGAGCGCGCAGAGTACGGGTGTCAGTCCCACGTTCAGCAGTTGGGTAAAGGGTTCGGGCTTCAGGTGTTCCACCGCGAGGTCGCCCACAAAACCGTAGTCAATATCCGGATGCTGGCGCTTGTGGGCAGGCAGGCAGTTGGCATCTGCACCGGTGAGGCCGATGGCATTAATGCCCCTGGCCTGCATTTGGGCTACCAGGGTGCGGTTCAGCAGACCGCCGTATACCATGGTCACCAGTTCCAGCGTCTCCCGGTCTGTAATGCGGCGGCCGTCTACCATGCGGGCGGCAATGCCCAGGCGCTCCCCTATGCGGGTAGCTGCCTTGCCACCTCCGTGCACCAGGATAAACGGCTGGCGGAGGGTGGCCAGTTCGCGCAGCAGGCCGTCCAGCACCTGGGCATGGTCCATGACATTGCCGCCTATTTTAATAACCAGTAGTTCGGGAAGCATATGCAGGGGTATTCGGGTAAAGAGATTCTTGGGGATAAGATTATGGGCCTACAGCTTGGCAGAGTATACGGATGGTGAGGTACTCTCGTTCGTCAGCCCCTCCAGCAGGCGGACCAGGATTGCCTGGGCGGCCCACACGCGGTTGCCGGCCTGTGCCTGCACCAGCGCATGCGGACCTTCCAGCAGCTCGTGGCTCAGTTCCACCCCGCGGCGCACCGGCAGGCAGTGCATAATGCGGGTGGATGCCTTGGGCAGATGTGCCTCGGTGAGCATCCAGCCGGTGTCCCGGCAAAGGACCTGTCCATAGGGTTCCCAGGCGGACCAGCTCTTTATATAGACAAAGTCTGCATCCGCCACTGCTTCCCGCAGGTGGTGAGTGATCTGTGCGCCCGTGGTAAACTGCGGATCCAGCGCATAGCCCTGCGGGTGTGCAATGGTCAGCGGATAGCCGGCTGCCAGCATCCATTCCGCAAAGCTGTTGGCCACGGCCTGCGGTAAAGCCCGCGGGTGGGGCGCCCAGGCCAGCACCACTTTGGGCGCCTGCGGGGCGTGCCAGTGTTCCTGCACGGTTACCAGGTCTGCCAGGCTTTGCAACGGATGGCGGGTGGCGCTTTCCAGGCTCAGGACAGGGACGCTGCTGTATCGTTGGAACTGGCGGATAAAGGTCTCGGCATAATCCGCTGCCCGGTCCTGCAAACCGGGGAATGCACGTATCCCTACTATATCACAGTATTGGGCGATAACTGCCGCCGCATCGGCGATATGTTCTGCCTTGTCCCCATCCATCACAGCCCCGTCCTGTGTTTCCAGGCGCCAGCCTTCCTGGTCCATATTCATCACCATGACGTCCATACCCAGGTGGCGTGCAGCTTTCTGCGTGCTCATCCGGGTGCGCAGGCTGGGGTTGAGAAAGAGCAGGCCCAGTGTCTTGCGCTGTCCCAGAGATGCGTGTACCCAGGGTGCGGCTTTTAGCTGGCGTGCCAGGTGCGCTAATGCTGAGGGGTCACCCGCATCGGCTACGGAAAGGAACTGCTTCATGAGGTAGCCAGGACTTGGGTGAGCGCCTGGGTAAATACCTCCATCTGCGCGGCGGGCAGGTTCAGCGCCGGGAGCAACCGCAGGGTGTGCGGTTCCATAGAAGTGCCGGTGAAGATATGGTGCTCCATCAGCAGGCGCTTGCGGACGGGTGCACAGGGTTGGTTGAGTTGAAGTCCGATCATCAGGCCATGTCCCCGCACTTCTGCCACACCGGGGACCTTGCGGAGGGCATCCATCCAGTATTCTCCCGATAGCCGGGCGTGGCTTAGTAGGTTCTCTTTATTCAGAATGTTCAGAACCGACAGGCTAGCTGCACAAGCCAGGTAATTGCCCCCGAAGGTGGTGCCCAGCATACCATGCCGGGGGATAATGGCAGGACTGCTCAGTACAGCTCCTATCGGGAAGCCGTTTCCCATACCCTTTGCCACGCTGATGATGTCGGCTTGCACCCCGGCTATCTGGTGCGCAAAGAAGTGACCGCTCCGGCCGAACCCGCTTTGCACCTCGTCCAGTACCAGTAGGGCACCCAGTTTGTCACACCACTGCCGTAACGCCTGCAGGAAAGCCGGGGTGGGCACCCTGACGCCCGCCACACCCTGTATCCCTTCTACAATGAAGGCGGCAATATCTGTGCGTCCTTCCAGGTTGTTCAGCGCTTCTATGTCGTTAAACGGCAGGAAGCTGACATGGCCGCTGTGGTTGGCAGGGGCTACCATCTGGGGGTGGTCAGTGGCTTCCACTGCCAGCGAGGTGCGTCCATGAAAAGAGCCGGAGAAGGCAATGATATGAGGCTTGCCGGTATGAAAGCTGGCCAGTTTCAGCGCATTTTCATTGGCTTCTGCACCGCTGTTGCACAGGAACAGCGCATAGTCCGGGTAGCCGCACTGCTCCCCCAGTTGCCGGGCCAGCTCCTGTTGCAGGGGGATGTGCACCGAGTTGGAATAGAAGCCTATACGCTGCAGTTGTGCGGTCAGTTGCTCCACGTAATGGGGGTGACTGTGGCCTATACTGATCACCGCGTGCCCTCCGTAAAGATCCAGGTAGCGGGTGCCATCTGCGCCGTATACCCAATGCCCTTCGGCATGGGTGGGCGTGATGTCATAAAGGGGATATACATCAAGTAGATTCATGGCTATATATTTATATAAGTAATTGATTATCAAAGATTAAAATGCACTTCCTTTAAGCTTTAACCCCGTCGTTTCTTCCCAGTCCATCATCAGGTTGAGGTTCTGCACGGCCTGCCCGCTGGCGCCTTTCAGCAGGTTGTCGATAACCGCTGTGATGACGGCCTGACCTTGCAGTAACTGCACCTGCAGCAGGCATTTGTTGGTATTGGTCACCATTTTCACATCCAGGTCCCGGTCGGTTACATGGGTGAAAGGATGGCCTGCATAATAAGCTGCGTACAGTTCCTGCAACTGAGTGAGGCTGCCCTCAAAAGGCAGGTAGGCCGTGACCAGGATACCGCGGGCAAAGTTGCCCCGGTAAGGCACAAAATACACCGGCACCTCTGCGTTGGACGGATGCGCCGTGCGCAACAACTGGCTCACTTCCTGCAGATGCTGGTGGGAGAAGAGCTTGTAGTGGCTGATATTGGCCGACCGCCAGGAAAAATGCGTGGTCTCGGTAGGTTTTTGCCCGGCGCCGGTACTGCCTGTGATACCCGACAAGTGTACCGGCCCCTGCACCCACCCGGAGGCCGCCAGCGGCAACAGCGCCAGCTGGATGGCGGTAGCAAAACAGCCCGGGTTGGCAATGTGCCGTGCCTGCCGGATTTCCGTGCGGTGCTGTTCGGGGAGGCCGTATACGAATCCTTCGTTACCGGGCAGCAGCCGGTAATCCTGGCTCAGATCTATGATGCGCAGGTGGTGCAGGTGAGGGTTCGCCTCCAGGAAGGCGCGGCTCTGGCCGTGCCCCATGCACAGGAACAGCACATCTGCTTCAGGGTCGGCCTCGGCTGAAAACCGCAGGTCCGTGTCTCCTGCCAGGTCTGTATGCACTTGAGCGACAGGGTTACCGGCATTGCTGGTGCTTTGGACAGCGGTGAGCATTACCTCAGGGTGGTGCAGGAGTATGCGGATAAGCTCTCCGGCGGTATAACCGGCTCCGCCTGCCAGGGTTACTTTAGTCATGGTGGCTGATATTGGAGTTTACGGCATGGAAAATGCGGTTCTGGTTACCAAATATGCGGGCAAAACCCCGCACGTCCTCGCCTGTCCAGCCGGTGTTCATCTCGCCATAGGCGCCGAAACGGCTGTTCATCAGGTCATGGGGCGATGCTATGCCCAGCAACTGATAGCGTCCGGGGTGCAGTTGCACATGCACAGTGCCGGATACTTGCTGCTGGCTGCTGAGGAGGAATGCCTCGATATCCCGCATGGCGGGATCCAGGAACTGCCCTTCGTGCAGCCAGTTGCCATAAAAGAGGGCCAGTTGCTGCTTGTGGTAGATCTGCCACTTGGTGAGCACATGTTTCTCCAGCAGTTCGTGTGCCTTGATGAGGATAAGCGGTGCCGCCGCCTGAAAACCTACCCGGCCTTTAATGCCGATGATGGTATCTCCCACGTGAATATCCCGGCCGATGCCGTAAGGCGCCGCCAGCGTTTCCAGGGCGCGGATAACCGCCACAGGCGTCATCTCCTGGCCATTCAGCGCAGTGGGTTCACCTTGTGTGAAGGTGAGGGTAATCTCCTGTGGACGGGTGGCCGTAGCTTGCACGGGCCAGGCTTCTTCCGGTAGCGGCAGGCGGCTGCCCAGAGTCTCGCGCCCGCCTACGGAGGTGCCCCACAGGCCCTGGTTTATGGAGTAAGCCGCCTTGCTAGAATCCATAGCTATACCTTTTGCCTGCAGGTAGGCGATTTCCTGCTCGCGGCTCAGCTGCTGGTCCCGGATGGGGGTGATGATCTCGGCTTCTGGCGCCAGCGACTGAAAGATCATGTCAAACCGCACCTGGTCGTTACCGGCGCCCGTGCTGCCGTGTGCGATGGCCTGGGCACCTATCGCCCGTGCTGCACGGGCGATAGCTACCGCCTGAAACACCCGCTCCGCGCTTACGCTCAGCGGGTAGGTGTTGTTCTTGAGCACATTGCCGAATAGCAGGAAGCGCAGGCAGTCCCGGTAGTAGGCAGGCACCACCTCCACGGCTTTCCAGCTGGCGGCGCCCATCTGCCGGGCACGGATGCCTGTCTGCTCCAGTTCGGATGCGCTGAAACCGCCGGTATCTACCGTGACGGCGTGCACTTCATAGCCCAGGTCCTGGCTAAGGTATACGATGCAGTAGCTGGTATCCAGCCCGCCGCTATAGGCGAGGAGTACTTTTTTCATGAGAAGAGAAGGGTTAGTAAAAGAGATTAAGAATGGGAGTATGTCTTCTGAGCTGGCGCAGCAGGATCTTATGCTTGATGCGCATCCAGCGGCCATAGAGTTTGAGGTTCTGGCCAATGTCTTTTTTCTCCCGCCTTCGTTTTATTTTCTCGGCGCGCTTTTGTTTTTTCTCCAGTTCGGGCGGGATGAACAGCATGGCGGTGCACATGCAGTTCTTGCGCTCCTTCATCATCAGGATATCGTAATTGACGCAGCTGCGGCACCCGGCCCAGAACTCCTCATCATCTGTGAGCTCGCTGTAGGTAACAGGTCTGTAACCCAGCGAGGAGTTGATCTTCATGACTGCCAGACCGGTGGTGAGGCCAAAGATGAGCGCCCCGGGGTATTTCTGGCGGCTGAGCCTGAATATACGTTCTTTGATCTTGGTAGCCAGTCCGTACTTGCGGTACCGTGGATTGACGATAAGCCCGCTATTGGCCACATACTGGCCGTGGCCCCAGGTCTCTATATAACAGAATCCGGCCCATTTGCCTTGTTTGGTCAGGGCAATGACGGCCTTGCCCTCGGTCATTTTGGTGCGGATATATTCCGGTGTGCGTTTGGCAATGCCGGTGCCGCGCGCTTTGGCCGAGCTGGCCATTTCTTCCACAATCTGCTCAGCATAGCCTGCATGCTGGGCGGTGGCCACAATGATATCGAATTTGACTTCTTTTTTCATGATGAAAGAAGACAGGACGGAACGAAAAAATGAAAGGAAGGGGGGAGAAAGGGCGCATCCCTTGCGGATGCGGCATCCGCATAGGACGCCGGAATAACTATGTACCCCTTAGGGCCTGGGTCGCCTGGGCGCGCACACAGCCGGGCTGCTCAGAGCAGCTGCCAGGAACGGGCTGTGGAGTTTGGATAGCATTCTTCAGGCGATTGCGGTGCAATTATCCGAAAAAAATAATTGCCATAGCCTAATGAAGACAAAAAAACTAAAAATAATCTGTTTTGTTGCGTATCCTGCCAAAAAGGACAGCCTGTAAAAGGATTCTGATAAATGTAGAAGGGCTTTGTCAGGGGCCAGGTGGGTTTTCCCTTCTGTTATCCTCCTGAGCGCAGCGAAGGATCTCTGTCCTGTGGTCAGGATATGCCCTGCTCTCGCGCGGCTTCAGCCGCGTGAGCACCCTCCTGCGCTGCGCTGCTGGCACACACAGGGTACAGCTCAATCCTTTATTTGTACTTTTTTCTTGATAAAAAAGTACCCAAAAATCAAGGCCCCTGCCGGGGCGGCAATCTTTGCCAGACCCGAGGCCATTAATCCTCCCGGATCTGACAAAGGATACCGATCCAATGGAATTGGGTTTTGGGCAGTTCGCCTAGCGGCCGCTCCCGCGGTTTCGCCCTTTTCGCTTAGGCCGTTTTTGCAGGGATGTTTACTCCTGGGCGGGGGTTGGGAGAGGGCTATTCCGTCAGGTGGAGATCCTTCGCTCCGCTCAGGGTGGCCCGGGGCGGCGGGGGATGCCGAAACGAGTTTGGCAGGACGGGGATAAACTCTCCCCTATGGAAAAAGACGAAGTATACGTTAGAACAACACACCCAATGCGGTATGCAATACCAGGTCGCGTGCAAGGCCGTCCGGCCGTTTTTCTCGGGTGACCAGCGGCTTGGCGCCCAGCAGGGTGAGGTATAGCCCGGGCGCCAGCCGAAAGCGGGCGCTCAGGTTGGCATTCAGCGTCAGGCCGGTGCTGCCTGCTACCGGAGTAAAATTGGCGCGGGAGAATTCAGGGGTATTGGGGTAGTATACTTGGTCTTCCATGATCTTGAGAATACCCAGCAAACCTATACCGAAAACACAGCCATTATCCCGGATACCCAGCAGCCGTTCTGCCCGGAACATCACATCCGGTTTTCGGCGGAGCTGATTGCTGTCGGCATATTTGCGGGCAGGGTGGTCTTCGGGAATAGGCGCACGGGCCAGGAAGCTGTTGTTGTTCCAGTCATGGGCATACTGAGCCCCCAGGGCAAACAGCCATTTGTTGGGCAAAACGGCAGAGGCACCTCCCAGCACATCCAGGGTGCCCAGGCTGGTTTGGTAGGGCATGGGGGCACTGTAGTGGCTTACGGTGCTGTTGGCCAGCGGGAAGGTCTTGTTGGCGTCATTGCCGGGAATGCGTAATCCCCCGGAGAGGTAGAAGCGCCACTCCTGCCGGGTAGCTACCCGGAGCCGCGCAGAAAGCACCGGATCTCCCAGGCCACTGAGGCTGCCCAGTTCGCCGCTGGTGGCTACAAAAGGAAGATAGGCTTCCAACTGCCAGCTTTTGCCCAGGTTAAGGGCTGCCCGCAGCGCGGTGGTATGCACTTTTACCTGGTGTTCGGCCCCGCCATAGGCATACTCCAGCCGTAGGTGCAGCTTGTGGTCTTCTTCATCGGGGCGGTTGGTGGCCAGTCCGGGTAAGGAAGCCACGCCTGCATCGCTGTCTCCCTGGGCATAAAGCGTATACGGGGCGGCCAGGCCGGTGATCAGCAGTAGCAGGATCAGGTGTATTGCAGGCATGGGTATAGAATAGGTTGGTTAAAAATACAAAAACCTGAGTTTGAGCTGCTGCTTTTTCTGGGTATCCTCGGTTATCCAGCAAATAGCTGCCGTACGGCCTTGTACAGCCATGCGGGGCTGCAGCTGTGCGCCTTCGTCTGTCCATATATACCTGGGCGCGGCGGCCTGTCCGTTCTGTAGCGCAAGGGTGGTATAGCGCACCTGCTCGGGCTGCTTGCCTACTTTTTCCTGCCACACGCACAGCACCTGGCCGCCCGGCAGCAGCGCCAGGGAATAAGGAAACAATTCTCCCATAAACCCGGCTACCGGCATGCCGGAGGGTTCCCACAGCGGCTGTCCCTGTGCGTCAAAGCGCTGGGCCATCAGCTGGTAACCTACCTGTTCCTCTGCACGCTGGTCCAGCCAGCATTGCAGCCAGCCGCCATCCGGCAACGTCAGGGCCTGAGGGTGAGACTGCCTGCCGTAACATTCGCAGGCATAGCGGCCCTGGGGTTCCCACAGCGGTTGCCCGGCGGCATTGAGGCACTGCATCATTACCTTGGTGAAATCCTGCCCGTGCCGGTCGTCCGTCCAGGTTACCAGGCTGCGCTGGTCTTTGAGCGGCAGCAGGGTGGGGTAGCGCTGGTGAGCGGGTTGCGGGGCCAGGCGCCTGCCGGTTTCTCCCCATAGGGGATAGCCCAGGCTATCCAGCTTTTGCACAAAGATGTTGTAATGACCGCTTTGGTCATCCATCCAGCTCATCAGCAGCTCTTCTCCGGCCAGCGGCAGCAGGGCCGGACTGGTTTGATAGCCTGCCTGTGTGGCAATGCCCGCACCGTTGGGCGCCAGTTGGTGTTTGCCTGTTGCGTCCATGCGGGCTACATAGATATCAAACCCTTTTTCGATGAACTGGCGGCTGTCTGTCCACCCGGCCCACAGGTGCCCGGCGCGGCTGCGCACCAGTTGC
This sequence comes from Bacteroidota bacterium, assembly GCA_019638695.1. Classification (GTDB taxonomy): domain Bacteria; phylum Bacteroidota; class Bacteroidia; order J057; family JAJTIE01; genus JAHBTG01. Next base: position 20,078 of record JAHBTG010000027.1, read on the forward strand.
AGCCCGTTCTGGGAGCGGAATGCGCCGGTGACCAGGTGTCCCTGGGCTTCCCGGTTGCGCAGCCCTTCTGTGTTCATATGCTGCAGGTAGATGTCGTCATCCGTACCGTTGCGGCGGTCCAGCCAGGCTACATAACAGCCCGAGGAGGTAGTGAGCAGGCGGGGCAGGCTCTGGTAACCCGTTGCGTTGCATACCGGCAACCCCCCGGCCAGCCAGGCGCACTGGCCCAGTGAGTCCAGCCGCTGGAGGTACAGGTCGCTGTTGCGCCAGCCGTTGCGGTAGTCTTCCCATCCTATGTAGAAGTCGTTTTGCCGGCCGGCTGCCAGCACCGGGTTTTCCAGAGTATGGTAGGCGGTAGTGTGTTCTACGAACAAGGGCTTGCCATCCGGCGGGTAGCCTCCGGCCGGTTCGCCAAACAGGGTGATATGGGTATGATAGATCCTGGGAGATACCGGGTTCCGTTCATCTATCCAGCACACCCAGCTTCCGCCTTCCCCGTCTGCTGTGGCCACCAGGTTGCGTTTGGGGTATTTGTTGACGGCAACGGATATGCCTGCAAAATCCCAGTGGGCTTCGCCCAGGTTATTCATTTTCTGGCAAAAGATATCTGCATGGCCGTTTCGGTCATCCAGCCAGATAAATACCGGCTCATCGTATACGCCATGCGTGCTGGCCAGTGGTGCGGTTTGGTGGGCTTTGCTCAGGCACATGAGTACCCCTTCTGCCTGCCAGCGTCCTTTGCCCGTCTGGATATCCACCTGCTGGCAGTAAATGTCCGTATCCGTTCCCTGCAGGTCTTCCCACCAGATATAGGCATCCGCACCTTTGAGTACGATGCGGGGGTTGAACTGGTCTCCGAAGGTTTCGCATACCGGGTGGTTGTAGACCAGCCGCCCGTTCCTGGAGACGCGGCAGAGATAAATGTCTTTGCCGTGCGTGCCGCTGCCCAACGCTTCGTAGGTGCAGATGAGCCCGCCGAAGCCGTCGCCTTTCATGCGCGGGTGACGCAGCGTCATGCCGGTGAAAGGCGGCGTGACGGCAATGCCCGGGGCTGGCCATTCGCGTTCGCCGGTTGCAGAGAACTTCTGGGCAAAGATCTGCCACCCGGCGCCGCTGCGGAAGTCTTCCCACAGCACCACGATGCCGCCGTCCGGGGAGAGGTCCAGCTGTGGTTTTTGCTGGATGCCCGGCGTGACCGGGCAAGCGGGCAGTCCGTCGAACTGCCAGAGCGGCAGGCCGTAGGAAGCGATCTTTTGCACGAAAATGCGCCGTTGCCCTTTTTCTGCCCGGATGTCTTCCCAGGTGAGGTAACACCCCCCCTGCCCATCTGGCAGAGCCTGTAGCCCGGTGCCATAGGCGCTGGCGGGCGCCAGGTACTCTCCCTCGGATTGCCAGAGGGGTTCTCCCAGCCGGTTGAGGCGCATCCCATACATGCCCCGGAGGTATTCGCGCTGTTCTTCCCAGATGACGAACAGGCCGCCTTCTCCGTCGGGTACCAAGCGGGGGTGTGCCTGCACATTCTCCTGCGGGCAGAGGAGCAGGCCGTCTGCCGGCAGCAGGGGCTGCCCGTGGGCGTCCAGGTGTTGCAGGACCACATTGGGCTTGCCCTGCGGTCCGCGTGTGGCAGTAAAGGTTACCCACATGCCCCCGGCATTGTCCGCCAGTACCTGGGGCTGGTCATGGAGTTCCTGCACTGCCAGGGTATTGGTAGCCAGCACCCGCACACTGTCGGTATGCAGTTGTGCATGGCAGTACCCGGTGGCTGCCAGCCATATCCCCCAACAAAGCCTATAGAATGAAACCATGCCGGGCAAAGATACACCCCCATTTTTTATGCATAAAAAAAGGGTTTGCTCTTGTGCAGACAAATTTGCTCTCTTATTTTTGTGCCCTGCAAAACCTGGTGAGGTGGCTGAGTGGTCTAAAGCAGCACTTTGCTAAAGTGCCGTATGGGTCAAACCGTACCGAGGGTTCGAATCCCTCCCTCACCACCAGTGATATTCTGCTGCGGATGTCGCTTATTTATTCGAGGTGTAGCGCAGTCCGGCTAGCGCACCTGCTTTGGGAGCAGGGGGTCGCAGGTTCGAATCCTGCCACCTCGACGCAGGGGAAATCCCTCTCAGCCTGCATCCGTTTTGCCCCTATAGCTCAACCGGATAGAGCATCAGATTTCTAATCTGACGGTTACAGGTTCGAGTCCTGTTGGGGGTACACTCTTTCGGTTCTGGAGATTTGAGATGCTATACCGGTTGTTTTCCCTTAGGGCCGGCCTCCCGTTGTCTCTTGCCTGTCACCCTGAGTTTGTCTTAGCGCCTCCTGGCTTAACGCCGTTATGCCGGGGATTCCAAAACCAGTTCGATAGGATGGGCCGCCTACTCTCTCGACCCCCGCATCCCCTTTTGCTGCGTGAAAGATGTCCGTGGGGCCCTATATACCCCCCTGCCCAGCAGCCTAAGCGAAAAGGGCGAGACTGCGGGGAGAGGACTTAGCAGGCACTCCAGGATAATGATTCTGGTTCTCTTCCTTTTGAAGGAGGGGTGGGGGGATTCTGCTGCCGCACCCCCTGCCCTCATTCCAGGGGCTCCGCTCCCCCGTTCAGACCGTTCTGTACTCCCCCCCGGGCGTGTCATTCTGAGCGGCGCGAAGGATCTCTGTTCCGTGACCAGGCGTACTGTGTGAACGGCTTCCTGCTCTGCTGGCGCATACAGGGTATAGCCCAATCCTTTATTTGTACTTTTTTCTTGATAAAAAAGTACCCAAAAATCAAGGCTGAACCGAAAAGGGCGGCGTGCACGGCCTTTCAGCGGCCCAAAACAAACTCGCCCCCTGTCAGGGGCTCAGACAGTGTTTTGGGCTATTCGCCTCTGGCCGCTCCCGCGGGTTCGCCCTTTTCGCTTAGGCCGGTTGGCAGCGGGGGGTACTCCCCTCCCTGCGGCTGGAGCGGGGAGGCGGGTTACGCACAAGCACCTCTTGTTCTCTTTTTGCTGTTAGGCCAATGTTGCAGGGGGGTGAATATTCGCAGGTAGAAACATAAAGCAAAAGATACCATCAGGTGTAAGTTGGTAGATCCTTACCTAAAGGATAACGGTTCAACCACATTTTTTAAGGGTTCTGATCATGGCAGGAATGTTGTTTTCTCCAGGGGAACCCGTAGATAGTGGTCTGCGGCACGTAAAGCCCCGGGCGTAATGGTCAGGTACCTGCCCGGCCTGGGCCGTATGGGTTCTGTGTAGCAACATGGATCCGGCATCCTTCGATTCCGGTAAGGCAATGCAGAGGCCGGTCCTGTCCTGTTCGGGAGCTTTGCGCTTGTCCAGAGGGTGTGCCGGACGCAGCCCGCTCCCGGCATTAAGAACCCTTCTTTTTCGGGAAAAACTGTCCGAAATCATATTTCTAGCCTTCTGCTGCGTATTATATTTGTATAGGAAACCATCTAAATCCTCTCGATATGTACGATGCCATCAGTGCAGAACAAAAGATTTTCCAGGGTGCCCAGGACTTCTTACCCATCAACGGAACGGACTATATAGAGTTCTATGTGGGCAATGCCAAACAGGCAGCTCATTATTACAGGAGTGCCTTTGGCTTTCAGCCCCTGGCCTACAAAGGCCCGGAGACCGGTGAGCGGGAGTACGTGAGTTATGTGCTGGCCCAGCAAAAGATCCGCTTTGTACTGACCACCCCCTTGCGCCCCGAGCATCCTATCAATGACCATATTCGCCTGCATGGGGATGGGGTAAAGGTACTGGCGTTGTGGGTAGAAGATGCTGCCAAGGCATTCCAGGAAACCACCAAGCGGGGTGCCCGGCCCTTTATGGAGCCTACTACCGAACAGGATGAGCATGGCACCGTGGTGCGCAGCGGTATCTACACCTATGGGGAGACCGTGCATATTTTTGTAGAACGCAAGAATTACAAGGGCCCCTTCCTGCCGGGCTTTCACCGCTGGGAACCCGCCTACCGGCCAGAAGAAACCGGCCTGCTCTATGTAGATCATTGTGTGGGCAATGTAGACTGGGGCCAGATGAACCAGTGGGTAGAGTTCTATGAGAAGGTCATGGGCTTCACTTCCATCAAGAGCTTTGATGACTCCCAGATCAGTACCGAATACAGCGCGCTGATGAGCAAGGTGATGGCCAATGGCAATGGCCGCATCAAATTCCCTATCAACGAGCCGGCCGAAGGCAAGAAGAAAAGCCAGATCGAAGAATACGTGGAATTCTACCGCGGCTCCGGGGTGCAGCACGTGGCCATGGCTACTAATGATATTGTGCGTACCATCACGGCGTTGCGCCAGCGCGGGGTGGAATTCCTGGAAGTGCCCGATGCGTATTATGATGACCTGATCAACCGCGTAGGTGCTATAGAGGAAGATGTCAATGTCCTGCGCCAGCTCAAGGTGCTGGTAGACCGGGACGATGAAGGGTACCTGCTGCAGCTCTTTACCAAACCCGTGGAAGACCGGCCTACCCTGTTCTTTGAGATCATCCAGCGCAAAGGCGCCTGGTCATTTGGCGAGGGTAATTTCAAGGCCCTCTTTGAAGCTATCGAACGGGAACAGGACCGCCGGGGCAATCTCTGATACTTCAGGCTTTTACTGAACATTAACGGGGGCAGGTGCAGGGCATCTGCCCCTTTGTTGTAAATTTGAATGTCTTCCCTTATGATTTCCAAGCGTTTGTGTGTCTTATGAGGTCTTTGTCTCGTCATTGTTTATGGACTTTGCTGCTGTCATGTTCCCTTTGGATGAGCCCGCTCAGCAGTCATGCGCAGTTGTTCAAGAAAAAAAAGACGGAGGGCACCGAGACCGATAACAGCAGCGGAAAGCTGCCCGAGGCAGCAGATGATGCGGATGACGGGCCGGACCAGGATCATCCCAAGGAAAAGAAAGGTATCCTGCGCAAGGTATTCGGCAAAAAAGACAAGAACGGAGACAGTACGCTGGTGGCAGATACTACGCTCCTTCGCCGGGGCGGGCTGGCACGCTCGGTGGATAAGCTCTTTGGCGGTAAGGAAGCAGAACCGATAGCACAGGATGCCCAGGCCCAGCGCCAGTTGCAATCCCTGCGCCAGTATGCGTCTCGATACGAGCAATCCCTTGAAGAAGGGGATTATGAGAGCGCGTTGCGGTATCTCCAGCTATACCAGGGTTCGCAGGATAGCCTGGTAGCGCTCAAGAGCCAGCGGGAAGCCGCCCTGCGAGAGGCCGAAGCCCAGCGTGCGGAACTGGCCGATGAGCGGCTGCGTACCTATAGCCTGGCAGGCGGCGCCGGCCTGCTCCTGTTGCTGGCAGGGGTGCTGCTATTCCTGTTTATCCAGAAGCGCAAGACCAACCGTGCCCTCTCTGAAAAGAACGAGGCCCTGGCTGCCGCCAATGCCGAGATAGCCGAGCAGCAATACAAGCTCAGGCTCAGCCATGACGAAATGGTGGAGAGCATTACCTATGCCCGGCGGATACAGTTTGCCATCTTGCCGGCTATGCAGCATATCCATGCGGCATTTGCAGACTCCTTTGTGTTCTATCGGCCCAAGGACATCGTCAGTGGAGATTTCTTCTGGTTCTGGCAGAACGAGAAGCGCGTTATGATAGCTGCTGTGGACTGCACCGGCCATGGGGTACCTGGTGCCTTTATGAGCGTATTGGGTATGAGCCTGCTGAACCAGATCGCCATCGAGTTCCCGGATGAAGAGCCCGGTGTGCTCCTGGATAACCTGCATATGGGCATTATCAACAGCTTGCGGCAGACCGAGACCGGCGCCCTGCAACAGGATGGCATGGATATCAGCCTCATTATCTGGGAAAAAGGTACCCGGCAGATCAGCTATGCCGGAGCCCATAACCCCCTGTACATGGTGTCCGCTGACGGCCTTACCGAAATAAAGGGCGATAAATCCCCCATTGGCGGCGCCCGTTATGCTTCGCATACCTTCACCAGCCACTCCCTGGCGGTGCCCCAGGGCGCTACGCTCTATCTCTTTTCCGATGGCTTTCCCGACCAGTTTGGCGGTCCCGATACCCGCAAGTTTACCTACAAGCGCCTGCGCGAAATGCTGGTAAAACTCCAGCCCCAGAGCCTCTCTGCCATTGGCACCCAGCTGGACTATGCCTTGCAGGACTGGAAAGGTCACCATGAGCAGCTGGACGATGTGCTGGTCATCGGCATACGTTTGTAGTCCACAAATTGCCGGAGCGGCACTTACCGTTGGGCTTTAAAATTAAAAACGGGGCTGCAAAAAACTTGCGCCCCGCTTGGAAGTACACCCGGGTGGAATCGAACCACCACCTCAGGTTCCGGAGACCTACGTTGTATCCATTCAACTACGGGTGCGGTGGGTTACCGCCCGCAAAGTTAGCAAAAGGCATGGTAATCCGCGGCCTTGCTTTATAAATGTGGCCGGTATTGCCTCTGCTGTAAAAAATTATCTGCGCCGGGGAAATACCAGGTTGACTACCACCAGGATCACCACCGCTCCAAGTGCCGCGGTGGCAATAGCGCCTATCCAGCCGGTGCCCAGGTGTATACCCAGTTCGCCCAGCAGCCAGTAGCCTACTATGCTGCCCAGCAGTCCTATGACAAGGTTGCCCAGCAGCCCGAAGCCGCTGCCTTTGAACAAAACGCTGCCCAGCCAGCCGGCTGCAGCTCCTATCAGTAAGGTGACAATGATTTCCATGATTTATCTGGATTGAGGTTTAGGGAAAAGTCTGAAGAATCGCTCATTGCCCGGTATTAGATGCACCGGGCTTTTTTATGTACGCGCGAAATCCGGAAAGGGTTGGACGCACCAGGAGGATTTATGGTTGCCAGAGACCCCGCCTCCGCCGGCCGGGGTGGCGGCTGTGGAAAAAACCTGCCCTGTCCACAGCCTTCTCAGGGCATTTCAAACTATATTTTGGGTGAATTAACGCTGTCGTTAAACTTTCTTTAATACGCCAGCGTAGTTTTAACATAAACTAAAATTTAGGGGTAATAGCCATGGAAGCTAAAGTCCTTGTTCTTAATCAAGACTACCAAGCCATTAGTGTGTGTAGTCCCCAGCGAGCCTTCACGCTTTGCTACCTGCAGAAGGCAGAGATGCTGGATCATTATCCTCACCTGAGCCTCCGCAGCATCTCCCGTCAGTATAATTACCCTTCTATCATTCGTCTCTACACCTATGTGAAGGTGCCTTATCGCAAGGTATCCCTCAGCCGTATCAATGTCTTTCGCAGGGATGGCTATGAGTGCCAGTACTGTGGTGCCCGCACCAACCTCACCATAGACCATGTGCTGCCCCGCAGCCGGGGTGGCCGGGATACTTGGGAGAACCTGGCTACGGCCTGCCATGACTGCAACACCCGCAAGGGGAACAAAACGCCCGGAGAGGCGTGCATGCCCCTGCTGCATGAGCCCTTCCGCCCCAGCTTTATCATGTTCCTCAGCAACTTCACACCCCGCCTGCACGACAACTGGCGGCCTTACCTGATGATGTAATGCCCGCCTTTTTTCTGCCCGGCTTTTTCTGGACGGATATCCTGCGGAAAAAAAACTGCGCCCCCCTTTGCGGCGGCTGAAAAAATCCTATTTTTGAAACCGCTTACGCAAAAATCCCTATCCACCTTATTTATTGTTGATATGTCAGATATCGCAGCAAAAGTTAAAAGCATCATCGTTGACAAACTGGGTGTAGACGAAAAAGAAGTTACCCCCGAAGCCAGCTTCACCAACGACCTGGGTGCAGACTCTCTGGATACCGTTGAGCTGATCATGGAATTCGAGAAAGAATTCAAGCTCAGTATCCCCGATGAAGCCGCTGAAAAAATCGTTACTGTAGGTGATGCTATCACCTATCTGGAAAGCAATGTGAAGTAAGGAGCTATCCCCTCCCCTTACACACCACCTTTTGTTCAGATCTCTTAGTTTTTTCTCTCATGGGCAACAGACGTGTAGTGGTTACCGGCCTGGGTGCCGTAACTCCCTTAGGCAATACCGTTCCGGACTACTGGACCGGATTGACTGCCGGCGTAAGTGGTGCGGATATGATTACCCGTTTCGACGCCAGCAAGTTCAAGACCCGCTTTGCCTGCGAGGTAAAAAACTTTGATATTACCCAATACCTGCCCCGGCAGGAGGCCCGCAAAATGGATGCCTTCAGCCACTATGCCCTTGTGGCGGCAGATGAAGCCATCGCAGACGCCGGCCTGAACTTTGACGTAACAGACAAAGCGCGGGCCGGTGTTATCATTGGCAGCGGAATAGGCGGCCTCGCCACTTTTCGGGATGAGGTAACCGCTTTTGCACAAGGAGACGGCACCCCCCGTTTCAACCCTTTCTTTATTCCCAAAATGATTATTGACATCGCCCCGGGGCATGTCAGTATGAAATATGGCCTGCGTGGACCCAATTACTCCTGCGTATCGGCCTGCGCCACCGGCACCAACTGTATTGCTGATGCCTGGATGCTGATCAAAATGGGCTTTGCAGATGTTATGGTTACCGGAGGAGCAGAAGCCGCTGTGAATGAGCCGGGTGTGGGCGGTTTTAATGCCCTCAAAGCCCTCTCAGAGCGCAATGATGACCCTAAAACAGCCAGCCGGCCTTTTGATAAAGATCGTGATGGCTTTGTGCTGGGAGAAGGATCCGGCATGCTGATCCTGGAAGAATATGAGCATGCCATGCGCCGCGGCGCCAGGGTGTATGCCGAACTTACCGGTATTGGCCTCACTGCGGATGCTTATCATATGACAGCCCCGGACCCGGACGGGAAAGGCGCCCTGGCTGTGATGAAACAAGCGCTTGACCAAGCCGGGCTCAAACCCGAAGCCGTAGGATATCTCAATATGCACGGCACCAGCACTCCCCTGGGAGATGTGGCCGAGACCAAGGCCATCAAGCAAGTATTTGGCGACCATGCCTATAAAATGAATGTGGGCTCTACCAAGAGTATGACAGGTCACCTGCTGGGCGCTGCCGGAGCCATAGAGGCCATTGCCTCCATACTGGCAGTCTACCACGGCCTTATCCCGCCCACCATCAATCATTTTACAGATGACCCTGAATGCGACCTGAACTATACGTTCCATAAAGCTGAGAAGAAAGACATTACTGCTGCGCTCAGCAATACATTCGGTTTTGGCGGGCACAACGCGTCTTTGCTTTTTCAAAAAGTGAGTGTCTAACGATCACCCACCGGCGGGTGTTATGGTTCGGTTTACCCAGCGTTTATATAACCTCTTCTTGCACAAAGACCGCTCTTTTGCCAGAGTTGTCTATGGCATTACAGGATATATGCCCTATGATGTAGAGGTCTATAAGCTCTCCTTTCGGCACAGCAGTATGGTCAAGGACCCCAGGCAGTCTGCCATGCAATGCAATGAACGCCTGGAGTACCTGGGAGATTCTGTACTGGGCACCATAGTGGCAGATTTTCTGTACCACAAATACCCTATGCGCCAGGAAGGCTTCCTCACGGAGACGCGCAGCAAGATCGTGAGCCGCCAGAGCCTCAATGATATTGCCGAGAAACTGGGCTTTGAAGGGCTCCTGGAATACAATCGCAAGGGGACCACCCTCAATCGCAGCATGTATGGCAATACCCTGGAGGCATTTATCGGCGCATTGTATGTAGACCGCGGCTACCGGGCTACGCGCCGCTTTATCCTGCGCCGCATTGTGCGCGCCCATCTTAGCCTGGATGACATTATTGAGCGGAATGAAAACTACAAGAGCCAGCTCATGGAGTATGCCCAGCGCAACCGGCTCACGCCCGTGCTGTTCCAGGTAATAGGAGAAAAGGGTAATGGCCGCCAGCGGGAGTTCACCGTGCGTTGTATCATAGATGGCAAGGAACTGGGCACGGGTGTGCACATCAAGAAAAAGCTGGCGGAGCAGGAAGCAGCCCGCGAGAGCTTGTTATTGCTTAATGTGAACATCTGGCAGGCGCAGAGTCCTTCCTAGATACAGGGAGCTGGTCACCCCGCCGTCGGGTTCAGCAGCTGGATGACCGCCGCTTCTGCACGGGGATACTGAAAGGAATATCCCAGGTCCAGCAGTTTCTGGCAGCTGATGCGCTGGCCTTCCAGCACCAGGGTGGCTTGCTCTCCCAGCAAGGTTCGGATAGCAAATGCAGGTACCGGTAGTCCGCTGGGTTTACCCAGCAGCCTGCCCAGCAGCCGGGCAAAATCCCGGTTGGTCATCTGCTCCGGTGCGGCAGCATTCAGAGGGCCTTCTACTTGCGGGTGAGTCAGTGCAAAGTGGATGATGCCCGTAACGTCGTCTGCATGGATCCAGGGAAAAGGCTGCCTGCCATCTCCCAGGTGTCCCCCTGCATAGAACTTGAACGGTTGCAGCAGCTTGGGAAAGGCCCCGCCCTCGGGGGCAAGCACCAGCCCGGTGCGCACCCAAACGGTGCGGATACCGGCGTCTTGGGCCGCTGCTTCCCACAGGATGCAGGTTTTGGCCAGGAAATCTTTGCCCGGCCCATCCGCTTCGGTAAATACTTTGCCGGGATGTGTGCCGTAATACCCGGCGGCAGATGCCTGCAAGAGCACTTGCGGCTTCTGGCTTTGCGCATGAATATAGGTGACCAGTGCACGGGTAGCGTGCACCCTGCTGTCCAGGATACGCTGTTTGTAGGCAGCCGTCCATTTATGGTCTGCTATGCCTGCGCCTGCCAGGTTAATGATGGCATCTGTAGGGCCCACGGCATCCGGGTCCAGCCTTTTGCCATCCCACTGAAGAAACTCCACCCCGGACGGATGCGCGACAGGTGCGCTGCGGGTGAGTACCCGGATCTCATGTCCATCGGCTGACAGCCTGCTGACCAGGCGACTGCCCAGCAGGCCGGTACCTCCTGCGATGAGTATTTTCATGATGCAGAGTCGATTACCTTACTAAACCTAAATCTTCATGACCTGGGCAGGGTTTCCTGCCATGCGTGCACCGGCGTCTACGTTTCTCAGCACTACGGCCCCGGGTGCCAGCAGCGCCTCGTCTTCCACGGTTACGCCTGCATGAATGATAGCCCCGGCGCCCACCTGCACATGAGAACCTACCTGGGCTTCGGGGCCCAGGATGACGCCGGCGCCCAGGCTGCAATAGCTCTCCAGGCTGGCGCCGCTTTCAACAATGGCGCCGGTGCGCACCAGCGATAAGTGCTCCAGGCGGCAGCCTGCGCCAATTACTACATGGGCCAGCAGGATCATACCGCTGGCCAGGTCTGCACTGGGTGCTACGGTGGCAGTGGGGTGAATGACGGTGAGCGGTAGTTTGTGTACCGAGTCGAATACTGCTTTATAAACTTCTGCGCGTTGAGCGTTGTCTTCCAGGGCTATCACATAATCATGCCGTTCGTCGGCCAGTAAACCTTGTGCTGTGCGGTCACCCAGGTGACCCACGATGGGGAGATCTCCCAGTTCGGTGAGTTCGGTAGCTTCCGGTGCCAGGAAGCCGTAGACCAGTGTGCCGGATTCTGCGAGTATATCGGCTACTTCGCGGGCGAGGCTGCCAATCCCAATGATGAGTGTGGGTTTTTGCATAAGAAAACAGGGGACTATGAGAACAATTCCGGCCAAAATATGTTCACCGGAATATGCAAAGGTAAGACTATGCTGCCCATACCCTGCGCAAGTCCGGAACATGGCGTGCGCAGGCGCCGGTTATTGGCTTTCCCGTTTGCTGTTATGTAACTTTGCACCGTGAGCGATCCCATATTGCATGAATGCGGGTTGGCAGCCCTGAGGTTGCGCAAGCCCTTGTCCCACTACCAGAAGAAATACGGTTCTGCCCTGTGGGGCCTCAACAAGATGTTCTTGTTGATGGAGAAGCAGCATAACCGCGGCCAGGACGGCGCGGGCCTGGCTACGCTCAAGCTGGACGTACTCCCCGGAGAGCCCTATATTGAGCGCATCCGTATAGTGGAGCCTGCGCCTCCCTGGCAGAGCCTGATCAAGGAAGTAGACCGCCGCCTCAAGGCCGTGCTGCGCGAGCATCCCGAAGCTGCGGACGATGCCAAGCTGATGCGCCGGTTGTTCCCTTTTGCGGGGGAAGTGATGCTGGGGCACCTGCGCTATGCCACGCATGGCGTCAATTCCATGGAAGCGTGTCACCCGGTTCTGCGGGAGAATAACTGGAAAAGCCGCACCCTGTTGGTAGCTGGGAATTTTAACCTCACCAACGTCAGCGAATTGTTTGCCAAGATGGTGAGCCTGGGCCAGCACCCCCGCCTGAATACGGATACGGTGACGGTACTCGAACGTATGGGGCATTTCCTGGATGAACATATCGAGGATCTTTACCATGAGTTCAAGCGCCAGGGGAAGAAGAAGCAGGAGATCTCCCCCTTTATTTCCCAGGAAATGGACCTGGGCTATGTGCTGGGCCGTGCGGCCAAACGCTGGGACGGGGGGTATGTCATGGGCGGCATGGTGGGTACCGGCCACCTGTTTGTCCTGAGAGACCCCTGGGGTATTCGCCCGGCCAGTTATTACATCAATGATGACGTGGTGGCTATCGCTTCCGAACGACAGGCCATTGCTACCACCTTCAATATTCCCATTGCTGAAATACCCGAATTATTGCCCGGCCAGGCCATTATTGTGAGCCCTGAAGGCAAACCTACCCTGGTGCAGGTGCAGGAGCCCCAGTCCCGGCACAGCTGCTCTTTTGAACGCATCTATTTCTCCCGGGGTTCAGACCCGGATATCTACCAGGAGCGTAAGCTCCTGGGTGCCAATGTGGTGCCGCAGGTGTTGCAGGCCGTAGACTATGATCTGGACAATACCGTGTTCTCTTATATTCCCAATACGGCCATGGTGGCGTTTGAAGGCATGGTGCGCGGGCTGGAAGACCATCTGGATAAACAAAAAGCAGAGGCGCTTGCCGCCCTGCAAGGCTCTGACCCGGAGCGTATTCGTGCGATCATCGGGCATCGGGTGCGTGTAGAAAGCGTTATTCAGAAGGATACCAAGCTGCGTACTTTTATTACCAATGACTCTGACCGGGAAGGGATGGCTGCGCACGTCTATGACGTGACGCATAGTGTCATTCGTCCCCGCCTGGATGCCGTGGTGTGTATAGATGATTCCATTGTGCGGGGCACCACCCTGCGCCAGAGCATCCTCCGTATGCTGGCCCGGCTGGAGCCCCGGCGGATAGTCATCGTATCCAGCGCCCCGCAGATACGTTACCCGGACTGCTATGGCATAGATATGAGCCAGATCCAGAACTTTGTGGCCTTTCAGGCGGCGGTTGCGCTGCTTAAAGACAGCGGCCAGAAAAAACTGGTGAAAGAAGTCTATAAGCTGGCCAAAAAGGCGCTGGAGAATGGATTGGCCGAAGAGCAGAACTATGTAAAGCGCATCTACGAGCCTTTTACTACAGAACAGATATCAGCCAAGATTGCCGAACTGCTGGACCCCCGTCTCGGCCCGGAAGTACGTGTGGTGTACCAGACGCTCGAAGGCTTGCATGCGGCCATTCCCCATCATTCCGGAGACTGGTATTTTACCGGTAACTATCCTACGCCGGGAGGGAACCGTGTGGTGAACCGCGCCTATGTCAACTGGGTGGAAGGTACCGATGCCAGAGCCTACTAGCTTCTAAAAAAGGTTTGTTCAGGCAAGAATCCGGTGAGTTCGTAGCAAGTATGTATATACGTATCTTGCATAGTGTAATATAGGTTGCAAACAGCTTTCTGTCTTTACTCTTTTGATATGATCCGCAACTTCTGCTTTCTCTTGCATCTCTGCCTCTTAGGGATGGCCGCTTCGCTGCAGGCGCAGCCGGCCTGCAATGTAGTGCACAATGGATACTTTCTGCTAGGCACCGGCAGCGGCAGTGGAGACCTGAGCCGGAATATTACCCTGGACGGCTGGCAATGTTCACATGGCACCCCCAATGGCGCAGTGGGCCCCAGCTCCAGGGGGCATGGCGCACTGAATGCGTGGGTGAGCAATACCGGCACTTCCGGCGAAGGCTTTTATACCTATGTCAATATGGTACAGGGGCACCGGTATGCCCTGTTCCTTCAGTTTAGCATCTCCAACTATTACTCTGTAAACCAGTTGGTAACCCTGCAGATCCGGCTAAGAGACAATACCAACGGATTCCCGGGGTGCAGCAGCGGCAGCAGTGGGCCTACACCGCCGCTTACCGGGCTTATGCTCTATGAGGAGGTCGGGATGGGGCCTGTGCCTCCCCCGCAGGTTACCTATGAGCAACAGTTGCGCTACCGGTGTTTCACCTACCAGGGGGCTACCGGGCAGTTTGTGCTTTGGGTACAGCCCCGTCCCGTGAATGGTTATGTTACCAATATTACCCTGGAGAAGATAGAGCTGGTGGACCTGGACGATAACCCGATGTCTATTGTAGCCTCGGAGCCAGACCTGCGTATCTGCAAAGGCGATTCCGTCACGCTGGAAGACTTCTCCTGCCACGCTACCGGCACCCGGTTCCATTGGGAGAACGCCGCTACCGGCGCCCACCTGGGCACCGGCCAAACGCTCACTGTGCAGCCGGATGCTACCACCACCTATCGGCTTGTCCGCACCTTTGACACTTGTGAAGATGTCGCCAGTGTTACCGTAGAAGTAGATTCTTTGGAGGCCGACCTGGGTCCTGACCAAACCCTTTGTGCCGGCGATACCCTGGTACTGGACGTCACCCAGCCCCATGTCACTTATTTGTGGAGCACCGGCGCTACTACCCCTGCTATAGCCGTTGCCGACAGCGGCACCTACTGGGTACACCTGCGCCACACCAGCGGCGACTGTGAAGCCAGTGATACCGTTCACATCGGTGTGACCCCCAAACCTCAGGCTCGCCTGGGCCCCGACCAGGTCCTCTGTGCCGGTGAAAGCACGCGCCTTACCCTTCCCAATGATGGTACCCAGTATCTGTGGAGCACCGGCGCTACCACGTCTTATCTCAATCTTTGGCAGTCCGGCACCTACTGGGTCACCGCCACTACCCCCCAGGGCTGTGAAGCCCGTGACACCATAGATGTCCGGATTGCCGAAGCCCCCGTGGTCAGCTGGGTAACTACTGATGCCCGCT
>JAHBTG010000028.1 GCA_019638695.1 Bacteroidota bacterium
CCGCTGTCCGGGCTCCAGCTTGTCCACCGGGGGCACTTTGGGCCAGCGCACTCCCGCCTTTTGCCAGGCCAGGTGCGTGCGCATGGCCCGGCGCAGCTGCCAGTATTCCGGGTGGCGGGGCAGCCATTGCGCAAATAAACTATCCAGCGGCTGGCTGCTGTTTTGCACACGCACCAGCAGATTTCCGTAGGCCAGCGTAGTATCCGTGCCCGGCACGTCCCAATAAGGCATCCAGGCGGTGGAGTCCAGCTTGCCGGTGCGGAGGTGACGGCTATACAGAAAGAAGGCGTCTGTGAGCAGGAATTCCGTGCGCAGGTACTGCTGGGGGTCCGGGTCCAGGGTCAGTTTCTTCGCCAGGGTATCCAGCAGCGGCAGGTGATAATCGCGAGGAAGGAGACCTGCCTCCCCGGCATCCTGCAGGCTGGTCAGCAGCTGCCGGCCATGTGCGGTCAATCCGCCGGGACGCACCCACACCAGCCCGCGGTCTGCCCGGTAATGAGCGGAGGTCAGAGCAGGCACCCACAAAGGTTCGGGTAAAAAATCTGCCAATGCCTCCGGGGCTGCCATGAGGGATTTCAGCTTCTGCTGCAGGGACAGCTCCAGCTTCACGGTGGCCACGTGCTCCCGCAGGTTGAGGGGCTCACCCACAGCCTCATCCGGACTCAGGACCCAGGCCAGTGCCCCGATCAGCAATCCCAGTACAATATAACTCGCCAGCCGCCAGGAACGCAATCGCAGCCGTTGCCGCCATAAAGATACCAGGCTCCCACGGGGAGCATCTGTAAGAGAGGGCAGGTAGTCAGGTTCCATACTCAGGTATGCAGGCTGTGTTTGTGTGGTCAAATATTAGATTTTCTATAAAAACCAGCAAATCCAAAAACACACTTCCGGGGAGAAATGAACGGCAATGCAAGTTTTCTTCTACCAAAATGCGTGCCCAATTATGCCAGAAAGGCTATGTGCAACACATATTCTCCCTGCCTGCCATAGAACCGGATACTAGTCCGGTCTTATATTAAATTTGCAGGGCTACCTGCACGTTATCCTCCTATGCGCCCCATACTGCTTCTATGGCTATCTCTCAGCGGCATATTACATGCCCAGATATCCGCCCTTGAAACCCGCACCTATTATGCCGATCCTGCGGCTACTCCCCCGGAACGGTTTGCAGACTATCTGCACCTGAAAGCGGACCTTTCCTTTGTGCCGCAGGAAGGGAAAGTGCGGGGGAAAGTGCAGCTGTATTTCAAACCCTTACGCCCCCGGTTGGACACCCTGCTGGTAGAAGCGGCAGGCATTACGCCCCAGGAAGTATTGCTGGACGGCAGGGCAGTCAGTCACCGCCCGCATGTCCAGGGATTTGTGCTGGTATTTGAGCGGCCTATCGGCTGGGAACGGAGCTATACGCTATCCGTCACCTATGTGGCGCAGCCCGCCACCGGGTTATATTTTATGGGCTGGAAACCCGCCCAGGCAGGATTGCGCAAACAGATCTGGGCCATTTCTGCAGCCAACTGGCTGCCATGTGTGACGGATGGCGCCGACAAGCTGACCATGGAGTTTTTCATCACATTTGATAAGAACTACCGGGTGCGGGCCAATGGAGAGCTGAAGAAACAAACCGAAAATCCCGACAGCACCATTACCTGGCATTATGCGCTGGAAAAGCCCCATAGTTCCTACCTGACTATGCTGGCCATCGGAGAATACGCCTTCCAGACCCGGAAAAGCAGCCGGGGGGTGCCCATGGAGCTCTGGTATTACCCCGACCGCGCACATACGGTAGAAACCACATACCGGCACAGTACACACATGATGGACTGGCTGGAGCAGGAACTGGGTGTCAACTATCCCTGGACCGGCTATGCACAGGTACCCATCCAGGACTATATGTACGGGGCCATGGAGACCACCACCGCCACAGTGTTCGGGGATTTCTACCTGGTAGACAGTGCCGCGTTTAACGACCGTTCGTATGTCAATACCAACTGCCACGAGCTGGCCCACCAGTGGTTTGGCAATAGCCTGACGCTGATCAGCAGCCCGCACCTGTGGCTGCAGGAGAATTTTGCCACCTATTATGCCAAGAAATACGAACAGGCGCTGTATGGAGAGGACTTCTACCAGTTCCGGCGGCATGAAGAACTGATGCAGACCCTGGCCGCCGGGGAGAAGGACGCCTATCCTATCGCCAGCAGTATGGGCGGTGTAGCCCGCTGGTACCCCAAGGGCAGCCTGATGCTGGATATGCTTCGCTACGTGGTAGGAGACGAACCTTTTCGCAGGGTGATCACACACTACCTGACCCAGCATGCCGGAGGAGTGGTGCATACCTATGACCTCTACCGTGCTTTTTATGATGTGATGGGCATGCCGCTGGACTGGTTCTGGGAGCAGTGGATCCTGCGCGGAGGGGAACCGCATTACAAGGTCAGCTGGCAAACGGCCGCCGCAACGGGTACACTGGCGGTCACCCGCGTCCAGGTGGCACAGATACAACCGGTGAATGCGCTGAACGGCCTGTTCCGTATGCCTGTCGTGACACAGGTATTCTATACAGACGGCAGCATGGACAGCCTGCGTACCTGGGTAGCCGCCCAGCAGGAGACCCTGGACATCCCGAATCCGCAGCGGAAAGAGGTAGCGTTTGTCCTGTTCGATCCCGGACGGCAGGTGATCAAACGCCTCACCTTTGAACGCACCTTTGCACAGTTGCGCGCACAGGTCCTCCGGGCACCCCATATGATAGACCGCTACGATGCCCTGACCGCGATGGACAAATTCCCCCTGGCAGAAAAACGCGCCACACTGGCAGAAATATTCCTCAGGGACAAGCATTTTATGATCCGGGGGGAGATCATACGCCAGCTGGCCAGTGACACCCAGCCCGACGGCTTGGCCATACTGGCGCGGGCGCTCCAGGACCCCGATATCCGAGTATTCAAGGCCGTGGCCCAATACGTCACCCGGGTGCCGGAGGATCTGCGGGAACCCTATGAAATGCTGCTTACTGCGCCTTCCTATGAAGCCAACGCCTATGCCCTGCGCCACCTGTGTGCCAGCTTCCCGCAAGACAAAGCCGTCTTCCTGGGCCGCACGGCAAACCGCCCGGGCTGGCGGGGACAGAATGTGCGCATTACCCGGCTGGAAATGATGGCCGCACAAACTCCCGAAGCACTGGACACACTCGTGCAACTGGCCAGTCCTGTCTATGAGTTTGAGACCCGCCGCAATGCCCTGCAAGCACTCCAGCGCCTCAACCAATTGCCGGAGGAAGTTATCCCACACCTGTTTGATGCCATACTGCACTGGAACAACCGGCTGGCCAATCCTGCCGGGGAGGTACTGCGTTATTTCTACCAGCAGCCCAACAGCAAAACGGTGCTCTCGCGGTACTTCTTCGGGGCCACGTTTACCCCTCAGCAGAAGGTCACAGCCCAGCAATGGATGAAAGACTAACCCCATGATACGCAAGGATCTGTACGTTCGGATGATTGAAGAGCTGGGGCAGGTGCTGCGCCGCGCCGTGGAACAATACCGCAGCGGGCGCAAGCAAGCCGCCCGGCAAACGGTGGATGAAACCATAGGCGCCTTCTTTGATATGCACACCCTGGCTGCCCGCAATCTGCCGGAAGAAGCCCTGTTTGAACGCATGACGGCAGACGGCCCGGACAAACGCGAGTATTACCGGCAACTGGCAGACCTGCTGCTCTTGGACGGCGATCTCTTGTATGACGAAGGGGACTTCCCCGAAGCGGCCAAAGCCTGGCGGCAGTCGCTGCGCATACTCACCTGGCTGCAGGCCAACATAGAGACCGTGTTCTCTTTTGACCGGAAGCAGCGCCTGAAGGAACTGGCCGAGAGATTGTCCTCCCTGGAGGATGAGGTCTAAATTACCCGGGGCTTTCCATTAGAGAAGCCACGGACCATCCCTAACTTGCCGCCTCATTGTCTAATATCCCGTTGCGCATGAAACCCACTCCCGCCAGAAGCCGTGTCCAGAGCCAGTCGCTGTTTGCCCAGGCCCGCCAGTTGATGCCGGGGGGTGTCAATTCCCCGGTGCGCGCCTTCAGGTCCGTAGGCGGGGAACCCCTCTTTTTTGCCCACGCCAGGGGGGCCGAACTCACCGATGTGGACGGCAATGTCTATATAGACTACATAGGTTCCTGGGGCCCCATGATCCTGGGGCATGCTCACCCGGAGGTAGTGGCCGCCGTGCAACAGGCCGCCACCCGCTCCGCCTCCTTTGGCGCACCTAATGCCACAGAGATTGCCGTGGCGCAGGAAGTACTGGCACGGGTGCCGGGTGCAGAACGGGTGCGCATGGTCAACTCCGGTACAGAAGCCTGTATGAGCGCGGTGCGGCTGGCGCGCGGCTTTACGGGGAGAGCCAGGTTCATCAAATTCACCGGGTGTTATCATGGGCACGCCGATTCCTTCCTGATCAAAGCGGGCAGCGGCGCGCTTACCTTCGGCCAGCCTGATAGCCCGGGTGTGACGCCCGGCACGGCCCAGGATACCCTCCTGGCGCCCTATAACGATCTGGGTGCGGTAGAAGAGCTTTTTGCCAGGTATCCGGAGGACATCGCAGCGCTCATCATAGAGCCCGTGGCAGGCAATATGGGGTGCATCCCACCCTTGCCGGGCTTTATCGAGGGGATACGCGCCCTCTGCACCCGCTACGGGGCACTGCTCATCTTTGACGAGGTCATGACGGGTTTCCGCCTGGCAAGGGGCGGGGCACAGGAATACTTGGGGATAACCGCAGATCTGGTGACCCTGGGCAAAGTGATTGGCGGAGGCATGCCGGTGGGGGCCTATGCCGGCCGTGCCGAGATCATGGACAAAGTATCTCCGGCCGGACCGGTCTACCAGGCGGGCACGTTATCAGGCAACCCGGTAGCCATGGCCAGCGGGCTGGCGCAGTTGCAACTGCTCACACCCGAGGTATATGGCCAACTGGAGACACTTGGCCGGGAGCTGGAAGCCGGGCTCAGGCAGGCAGCCGCACAGGTAGGGGCACAGGTGCAAATACAGCGGGTGGGGTCCATGATCAGCATCCATTTCAGCGACCAGCCACTCACCGGGCTGGAGAGCGCCCAGCAGCAGGATGTCGCGCGTTTCAACCGGATGTTCCACTACTTCCTGGACAGGGGTATTTACCTGCCGCCTTCTGCTTACGAAACCTGGTTCCTCAGCACCGCGCACACCGATGCGCACCTGCGGCACACTATAGACACCTTTGGTCAGTTCCTGGCAAGGGACACGGAAGACTAGTGGTATGGTTAATGGATGACCGATAACTGCACCCGCAGTTCTCCTTGGGAGACCAGGCCATAATAGCCCAGGACATCATCCCAGTACTGCCCGCTGAAGGTTGCGTGCAGGATATTATCGGCCTTACCGATGATGCGGAAGTCCGTGAGCAAGCCGGGGTTACCCGTTTCGTTAAGCTCGAAATAAGGGAAACTGAAGGTATAGCCTTCCAGCGTCACCCACACGATGGGGTACTCAAAGGCGTAATCCGGCGGCAGGGCGGTCTGTCCGTATACGAACGGGATAGGGAGGTGCGCCAGGTCCAGATTATGGATGACCAGCCGCCATTGCCCCTCGGGGATCATTCCCAGCACGGGGTGATTGAGGAAACCGCTGCTGGCCCGGTGAATGTACAGGGTACCGCTTTGCGCATCATAGGTATGGGCAGTACCGGGTCCCAGGCCGTCATAGGGCTGGCTAAAGCTGATCCAGCCGTTGTTGACACTAGCCTGGAATACCCCCAGCGGGAGCAGGTTGCTGCCGGGACCGGGTGCAGGCTTGGGCGCATTCTTCCAGGGGTCGTTGTTGCAACCCGTGAACAACCCCACTGCCAGCACCAGCGCGGGCAAGAGGGGGGTTATCCACTTACTGTGCAAAAAAGCCATGTGTAAAGGTACGCAGCCTTTACCAACTTTACCTTGCCATGAGTACAGTCACCGTAGTAGAAGACGCCTACCAGATACAACTGCCCCAGTTTGAGGGGCCGTTTGACCTGCTGCTGTTCTTTATCCAGCGGGACGAGCTGGATGTCTATGACATCCCCATTCACAGCATTACCCACAAGTTCCTGGACTATATCCACCAGATGGAAAAGCTGCAGATCAGCGTAGCGGCGGAATTCATCCACATGGCAGCGCAACTGATGCGCATCAAGGCCAAGATGCTTATCCCCCGCCCGGTGCTGGACGAAGCCGGCGAAGTGATAGACCCCCGCACAGACCTGGTGCGCAGCCTCATGGAATACAAGCTCTACAAACAAGCTTCGCTGGAGCTGGGCGAACTGGAAGAAGCGCAGGTTTACCGCCTGAAGCGGGGGTATACCCAGGCCGAACGCAAATTCTTGCTGGACTACTACGAAACGCCCACAGACGAGCTCCAGAGCATGACGCTGTATAACCTCATGCGTAATTATCAGCGGGTGCTGGAAAAACACCTGCGCGAAGCAGCGCGTCCCCGGCACGTGATACAAGCATTACCCTACACCATAGAGCAGGTGCGGGAGCATATCATTGCCAGGGTGCAGGGCCATAACCGCGTGGATTTTGTAGAACTGATCCTGGAGATACCGGAACGGATGTACGTGGTGTTTACCTTTCTCAACCTGCTGGAAATGGTGCAGCAGCAAATGCTGCACCTTACCATAGGAGAAGGCGCCAACAATTTCTGGATAAGCTGGAAAGAAGCTGCTTAGCCCGCGGAACCATACCGTGCTTGGAAAGCTATGCCTTTTCCCTTATTTTAGTATACCGAAACCACCTGCCCATGACTGCATGTGCAACTCTTCATCCAGGCGCAACGTTATGTACCAGCAACCTGTTGTTTAAATATCCCCGACATGTACATAGAACAATTATACACCGGATGCCTGGCAGAAGCCGCCTACTACATTGAAAGTAATGGAGAAGCCGCTATCATAGATCCGTTGCGGGAAACAGCTCCTTACCTGGAGCTGGCGGCCAAACGCGGCGCCCGCATCCGGTACATCTTTGAGACACATTTTCATGCAGACTTTGTCTCCGGGCACATAGATCTGGCGAATAAGACGGGTGCACAGATCGTCTTTGGCCCCACCGCAGCACCGGGCTACGAGGCGCTCATCGCTACCGACGGGCAGGAGTTTACCATAGGCGCACTGACCCTCAAGGTATTGCATACCCCGGGACATACACTGGAAAGTAGTTGCTACCTACTGAGGGACGAAGCCGGTAAAGACCACTGTGTTTTCACCGGAGACACGCTCTTCATAGGCGATGCGGGGCGGCCGGACCTGGCCGCCAAAAGCAGCCTTACCCAGGAAGACCTGGCGGGCCTGCTCTATGACAGCCTGCATGCCAAGATCCTGCCGCTGGCAGATGAGGTGATCATATACCCCGGTCACGGCGCAGGCAGCCAGTGCGGCAAAAACCTGAGCAAGGAAACGTTTGACACGCTGGGTAACCAGAAAAAGACCAACTACGCCCTGCAGGCTGCCAGCAAAGCCGCCTTTGTGCAGGAACTGACCACCGGTCTTATGGCACCCCCGGCCTATTTCCCAGAGAATGTACGCCTCAACAAACTGGGCTACGAGAGCATAGATGAGGTCATGAGCCGCAACGCCCAGGCGCTTAATCCGCAAGCTTTTCAACTGGAAGTCGAAGGCGGTGCCTGGATACTGGATACCCGCCACCCGGACCTGTTCGAGAAAGGTTATGTGCCGGGCTCCATCAACGTGGGGCTCAACGGCCAGTATGCCGTGTGGGTAGGCACTGTCATTCCCTTTGGCAAACGGCTGGTACTGGTGCCGGAGCCGGGCAAGGAAGAAGAAAGTATCCTGCGGCTGGCCCGGGTGGGCTACGACAATGTAGCGGGCTACCTCAGCAGCCTGGAAGCCTGGAAAGCCGCCGGTTTGCCGGTAGAAACCGTAACCTCCATAGGTGCAGAAGGGATACGGGCAGAGATGGATAAAGGTGCAGTAGTGGTAGATGTGCGCAATCCCGGCGAGTTCCAGCAAAGCCACATCGCACAGGCCATGAATATACCCCTGGCAGATCTGACCAAACGCCTCCCGGAACTGAAGCCCGACACCCGCTATGTGATCCACTGTGCCGGGGGCTACCGCAGCATGATAGCCGCCTCCATCCTCAAGGATAAGGGGTATGCTAATTTTGTGAATGTAGCCGGGGGATTTGGCAAGATCCGGGAGCAGCAGGACCTGGAATTTGCCGACGGGCTGTGCCCCAGCCAGCAGCGGGCAGAACGGTTGGGAATGTAGCAGGCATTCGTCCGTACACCTTATTAACAGTACCCAGGTAGTGTTCAAACCTTTTTTCCGGCATTAAGAATTGTTTTTGTCAATTATATGATAATTGGCTATTATCTTAGTGTTATGTATACTACGTAGCCAGAAATAGGTATACATACGTATGTGTAATAAGAAAGAAATCACATTTAGGGTACATATTGCTATGAAGAGATTTTTACCGTTCTGTCTTGTGCTTGCAGGGTTATTTACAACAAGCAGTGCCTGGGGGCAATGCGGTATGACCGGTACTCCCAACCGCCTGGTGACTACGGGCAATGCATCACTGGCAGCCTGTACCAACTGGAACCTGTGTACAACCACATGTGCGGGTGCATGTGTAGTTACCTGGACCACTGTCACTTTCAATACCCGGGACATGAATATCAAGCATGTGGTAACCGTAGATGCCGGGTATAATACGAACCATCGCCATATCGGGTCTATCTATATAGATCCCAGTGCCAGTCTGACGCTGAATACCGCCTGGCCGGGCAGAACGTCCGGCTCTTTTAACATCAACGTATGCGGCACTCTCACCGTAGCGAGCGGCACCAGTGATTTTGGCAATCACACGCTCACCGTTAATAACGGAGGAATCGTAAACATCACGGGTGGAGAGCTGGAAGTAGACAAGGTCGTTGTTAAGAGTGGGGGCACACTCAACCTCAACGGCGGCACTTTGCGCCGTGCCTGCGGCAGTTCCGCAGCAGTAGGCCTCACGGTGGAAGACGGGGGCACCGTCAATATCAACAGCGCAAGCTCTGCCCTGAATATCACCAGCAGTTGTTTGAGCGAACCTTATACCGTTCTGGACGGTACCATAGACTGCAAAGGATTCCTAACCTCCAGTACCATAGCCAGCCGTTTCCGCCTGGGTTTCTGCCGGGTCACCAATAACACCAGCACAGGCAAGATCCGCACCCAGACCCAGTATACCCCCAGCATAGACTGGCAAACCACCACCCCGCCCTATTCCAGCCGCTCTGCCAACGGCACTTTCACCGGCTACAGCAGTACCTACGGAGGCACGGTGGAATACTACGGCAGCAGCAACATCACCCTGGACAACTCCGCCCTCCAGAGCCTGTACCAGTATTACAACCTGGAGGTGAACCTGACGGGCGTTGCAGAGCTGCGCCTGGGCAAAAGCAGCATCTTTGATGTGGTGGGCGTACTGTATCTCACCAGCGGCAACCTGAATATCAACGGCTACCATCTGCGCCTCCGGGGCACGGTAGTTTACGGATCCGGTAACCTGAAAAGCACTTCCGGCGGCACACTCACCGTAGTAGGCAAGCTGTCCGGCGCTTCTGCAGACTTTACCTCCAACGGCATGACCACTTACCAGATATGGGCCAAGAGCAAGGCCGTCAGTGCCAATATCAATACACGCAACCCCGAATTGCGCTTTGTTTCCGGGGGTCGTACACTGGGCACACTGGTGATCGACCGCGAGGATGTTACCCACCTGAGCACGGACCTGAGTATTACCACCAAGCTCAACCTGAACAGGGGCATCCTGAACAATGGCAGCACGGTGTTACATGTGACCAGCACGGCAACAGACGCCGTGGAACACAATACGACAGGTACCAGCCTCACGGGTTGGGTATCGGGCCGCCTGCGCCGCAGCGTGGCTACTGGCACCAGTTATGATTTCCCGGTGGGCCGCACAGGCATCAGCTCCATTAATAACGCCACGAATTTCTACGATAGCAGCAAGCTACTGCATCGCCGCTATAGCCTGGACTTCCACAACGCCACCGGTACCGGTTACGTGGATGTCAACTTTGTGCACCCCACAGCAGACTGCGAAGGCAGCATGCCTGTTATTACCGAAGACGGCATAGAGTATATAGGCGTACACCCCGAGGGACATTGGTTAGTGAATCCTAACAGCGGCAGCGGTTTCAACTACGATGCCCGCCTCTACGTGCATGGCTTCATGAGCAGTCCCATCCTGGCGGACAATGAGTTTGGCGGCATCAAGCGCCCCAACGGCACGGGTTGTGCCAGCTGGAGCATTGACGGCGGCACACGTCCCGCCATGGGCCAGCCGGGCCGCATTGTGGAGGCCCAAAGCGCCACCATCCATAACGGTTATGCCAAGCGGATCGGCTGGACCAGCTTCAGCGAACAAGGTATCGGAATCGGCAGCAGTCCTCCCCTCGCTATCGATCCCAGCCTGAACCTCAAAGCGGTGGCGTTCAACCAGGCGGTGAATATCAGCTGGAGCGGCCTCCAGGCAGAAGATGTGATCTCCTATGACCTCTACGTGGGGCACAACTCTACCCCCAACACATTCCTCACCTCCACCACTAATTGTACAGGAGGATGCGAGTTCCAGGAAAAGCCCCTCCAGGCGGCAGGCATCCGTTATTACCAGGTACACGCCCGCAAGCCAGACGGCTCTGTGGTGAAGTCTAATGTTGCACGTGCACTCTGGCATGCCGAGCTGACCATACAACCCAACCCGGTGCCGGCCAACGGCCTGTTACAAGTTACCCTGCCCAGCGACCAGCCCGCAAACATCACGCTGCGCAACCTCCTCGGCCAGGTGGTATGGCAGCAGCAAAGCCAGGGCAGCAACCTGGATATCACAACCCCCGGTGTGCCCGGCAGTTATATCCTCTCTGTGGAACAGGATGGCGCCATAGTCACTCGCCGTGTATTGGTCCGCTAGGGGCTAAGCCAGTCAAGAATTCATGTTGCTATGATGACAGAAGGGCCTCTCCGCCGGGAGGTCCTTTTCTGTGCACTAAGCCCTGGACAAACGTGCATAGAGCGCTTCCATCTGGGCAATAATCCCCGGCCAGCTATAGTTCTGTATAGTAAAAGCCTGTGCCTGGGCGCCCAGTAACTGGCACCTGTCGGGCTGTTCCAGTAATTGCACAACGGCCTGTGCAAAGGCCTCCGGTGTATCGGCTACCAGTGCATGCATACCGGACGTCAGCAGGATACCCTCTTTGGCAATAGAGGTGCAGACCACGGCCTTGCCCAATCCCATGGCCTCCAGTATCTTCACCCGGATACCACTGCCGGACAAGAGGGGGTTGATGACCACTTGGTATCGCTGCAAGAACTCGGCTGCATCCGGCACCTGGCCGTGTATCTTGACGTTGGGGAAGTTCCAGTAAAGTACCTTCTGGGGAGGGTTCTTGCCCGCAATATGTAACTGTGCATGGGGATGGGCCTTCAGCACCTGGCCCCATACATGATCCAGGAACCATTCCAGTCCCTGCACATTGGGCATCCACTCCAGGCTGCCCAGGAAGCACAGGCTATGCAGTGCCGGCTCTGTCTCCGACAGGGACGGAGGCGGTGTATATCCGCTGGGTACCGGTTGCACAGGCACCCCGGGAGCCAGCTGGCTCAGCTGCCGGGCATCTTCGGGTGTAATGGCCGCAATACCATCAAACCGAGGCAGCATCTGCGCTTCAAAACGGCGGCCCCGCCGTGCCAGGTGACGGAAATATGTGCGCCGCAAGAGGTTATGCTCTGCACCGGCCATACGCTCCCATATACGATACTCTACATTATGCGCCCTAAGCACCACCGGAGCCCGGCTATACTTGCGAAGGGTAGGCAAGTAGACTGCCAGGTATACACCTTCCAGCTGGATAAGATCAAAGGATTCGCGCTGCAACAGGTTTCTCAGCAGGTCATGAAAAGCCGGCTGGTCAAAGCGCTGTATGTTGTAGGGCTGCCGGGAAAACAGCAGGTTCCACAAAGCGGCCCAGGGGCGGGGTGTCGTATCCACCTCGGCTATGTACACCGCCGCTACCTGGTGCAATACGGAAGGGTCCTGGTAATGCTTGCGGGTATTGAGTGCGGCCAGCGTCACCTCATGCCCCGCGGCCTCCAGTTGTGCGCCCATATGGTACATAGCCTGTGCCCCGCCGTCATTCAGCGGATAAGGAATACGCAAGGTGAGCTGCAGAATCTTCACAAGCCTGGATGAGCCGGCAACGGGCAGGCCCTCAGTGCAAGTTAACGCATGATGTACATTTTACCCCAGCCTTTCTCAAAATACTTGCTGGTGGCCTCATCGTTCTTGCGCACGGTGGTATTGCCGGGCAGCCTGAAGTTGACGCGGTAGAGGTATACGCCATTAGCCAGCTTGTCGCCAAACTCATCGGTGCCATCCCAGCAGTATTGTGTGATGTGCTGCCCCACAAATACTTCCCCTTCTGCCTTGAGATCGATCGTTTTTACCTGCTTGCCGGTCACCGTATAGATCTGCACCTGGAACACCTCCGGCATCACATCCCCGGTGAGGGTATAGACAAACCTGGTGCAGGTACTGAAGGGATTGGGGTAGTTAATGACATCCGTAATGGTACTCTCGTTCATCACCCGGAACTTGACCCGGTAACGCACCCGTCCGGCCAGGTTGCCATTCACATCCTGCCCGTTGACGGTGAGCACATAGTCGCCGTCCTCCAGTCGCTGGGGGCTGAATGTGATGCGGGCCTTATTTTCGGCAGTGGTCGCAGGCTCAAAAGTGAGCAACCCGGAGTTCATGTCCACAAGGTCTCCACGGTCACCTTCATCCAGGTTATCTTTCTTGAAGTAGACCTCAAAGGCGGCCGGGTCCGTCATCAGGTAATAGGGGTTCTCATCATTGAGCTGCACCACTATCTGCGGCGTGGGTGCCACAATATCTCCATCCATGATATGGCGACCATCGAAGGTAACGTCCAGTATGGGGTTAATGATGTCTTTCCTCACAAAGAACGCCTGGTTATACACGTTGTTGAAGAAGTATTTCTCCGGCTGGTCATTGTTGGGGTTAATGGTAACGATCAGCGTATTCTGCCCAGGGAAATCAAAGGTAGAGAAACTGAAAGCTATGGGGAAGCTGGTCTGGTTGGCCAGCAAACGGGGACCGCGCCAGGTGCCCACAGTAGTAATGGCGCCATTCTCTCCTCTCACCTGGAAGCTGACCAGCAGGGAATCCATGTCTATTTGGGACAAGTTGCGGGCATTCAGCGTGATGCGCACGGTCTCGCCCTGCAATACCGTATCTGCATGAAAGCTGAAGTTGACATAAGGATCTATTGCGGCATCCGGCAGCTCCTGATAGAGGAGATACCAGTTGTCCAGTTGCGGAGCCGTGCGGTTATCCGGGTCCTGCAGAGTACCTCTCAAACGCATGTAGGGATAATCTGCAACCGGGTATCCGGATATATCATAGGTACCGGGCTGCAGGTTACTGAGCAGGGTGGTCTCTGTGTTATTAGTGCGCACCCCTACCAGGTCCACGGTCACCTGTTCATTAGGCTCATTGGGCGTACGCTTCCAGTCCCATATGAGGTCCTGCCATCCGCCGGAAGGCCCGGCAATAACAGAGGTGACCGTACCCTGCGGCTGCGAAGAGAACAAGCGGGCAGACAGCCTTGTGGGGTCTGAAGCGCTGGTGCCATAGACCTCGATACTCTGGCCAAGGGCGCTGCCCTTGCGCCCCATCAGTGAAAAATGAAAATTAGATGAACCCTGCATGGGCGGCACGGTCGTCAGCTGATTGCTAATACCCAGTTGCTGCAACGCCTGAAAGAATGCAGGCGTCAGGAGATTACGATCCACATTGCGGCCCACCAGTACCAGGTAATCTCCCTGGGGCATACTGTTCACGATAGCGGTAATGGCTTGCAGGTTGCTTTCCAAGCGTATCCATTCTGCATTCCCCAGGAAGATATTGAAGCCATAACACTCCAGGGTCTTGTGGTTGATCCCCAGGAGCAGAATGGTATTGTTGGGCAAGATGGCCGGCTGGTCGGAGGTATTGCAAAAGGTCTTGTCTATATCTATGCTATAGGGGCTCACCGTAGCAGTGAGATTACGGGAAACCGGCTCAAACTGCCAGCGGCGGGTTTGCCGGTTCATTTGCACGCGGCTGGTACTGTTCTCAAAGAACTGTGGCGGACGCGCCTGTGCCCAGCCCTCCTTGGGACCGTTGATATACTGGAAGGAGCCTGTGGCCCAGATAACCTCGGGATTATCTGCCAATCGGACGCGCCAGTAGTAGACAGTACTGTCGCGGAACTGTTCATAAGGCGCCGGCAGCTTCCATTCTGCACCCAGGGTATTGCTGATCACCATAGCGGAGCGCTTGGCAGGGGTACTGAACTCATAAACCGTATCTATCTCAAACACATATCTCAGGTTTTCCTGGCGGGTGATGCCATAGGTAGCGGCCCGGAGGCTGATCCCTTGTTTATTAATGACTGCATAGGGCCAAGGATACACCAGCGAGGGCACCAGAGAGGGGATAAAGCGCTCCAGCGTTACGCAGTTATTGGTCTCATCCAGCTCGGTAATCACATTCTCGGCATCCAGGCAGATCTCATAGCGGCTGGGGCCGGGCTTGGTAATCCCCTGGTTGCGCAGGCGGATGCGCAGGGTATCCGTAAACGCATAGGGCGGAAAGCGCTTCAAAGGGTGCGTATAGGGCACCTCGTTACCCACTGTCTGCACTACCCGCACATCAAATGAATCGGCAAAACAAATACCCAGGTTCCTGGGCGTGAGGATTACGGTGACAGAATCATTTTCCGAACCGAAGCTTGCGGGATCGAATTTCACATCGGCCTCAGTAAGTACCAGGTCCGGCTGCAGCGGGTTCTTCAGGATAACGGAAGGGTCTCCGTGCAGGCAGATCTGGCGGATATGATTGCGGGCGGCATATGAACCGTCTGTACTGCGAATACTGGAGATGGTGCTGCCGATGACACTGGAGAGCGGTTGATTGATACGTAACCGGAAGGCATTGTCATACAGCACCCGCATATAATTGCGCAGCTGGCTGAGCAATCCCAGATCCGTATTGGACAGCCAGCCGATAGCGCCCCGGTCAGGTTCCAGCACCCACTGCTGGCCCAGCCAGTTGCCGGCCGCATAATTGCCGGTATAGCACCCGGCGGCATAGATAAAAGGGTATTTGTGGTAATTGGTATACAACTGGGGGGGCAGGATCTCCAGGTCCCAGCGCACCGCATTGCTGTGGCCAAAGAAGCTGATAGCAACATTTCCATCATTGATGGCCTGGGTAACCTCCGGCGTAGCCTCATTCTGAGTGCCCGTGGTGCTGCGCTTCTGATACAAATACCCTGTGCCGGCAAAGGGGCAGTTCTCAAAAGTGCTCATCATGTCGCGCAGGGTATTTTCAATGGTATTGTGCTCAAAAGAGGTGGTGCCGCCTCCAAAGAAAAGCCCCTGCTTCATCCAAGACTCATTGCCCATAGCTTCATATTCCTGCACCTTGGACAGATAGGCTTGTCCTTGCGCATTATCCCGCACATTCACGCGGCCAATACCTGCCAGGGGCACATAATTGGGGTTATTGCCATCGAAGTTGGAAACATATTCATAGTCCGTAGGCGGGTATCCCCAGGTATATACATAAGCGTTATTGGACCCGGAAGGCGGCCCCCACAGGAGCACGTGCTGGGGCCTCACCGTCCACTGGGTGAGCGCATACTGCATGAAACGCTTGATGGCGATGGGTGTGAAATTGCCATAGGCAAATTCATCCTGCAGATCATCCACGTAGACTACCTTGGTGCTGAAACGTCCCGTGCGGTATTGGGCATAGGCTTCTGCGCTGGCGGAGAAACTACGTGCGGCAATGATCACAAACTGGGCGCCGGCATTGGGCCTTGCATGCGGGGTGGCAAGCGCAGTAGTAACCTGGAGGTTGGTGCTGGTATTCTCAATAGTTCCGGTGGAGGTCACCCACATATCATGCTCCGGGGCAAACGCGCGGCGCACTACCGCATGGAGATTGCTGCCGTCTACCACACCAGTGATGCGGCGCCGGTTAGTCAGGTCATAGACCATCCCCTGGCCGGACAGGTTCATGCTCTCAAAGCGGAAGTACTTGTCCTCCAGGTTGGTATTGGTCCAGGGCACATGCGCCTGGGCGTCGTTATTAAACCGGGTAAGCCGGTCATAGACCACCCGGATAAAAGGGACATTGATGATATCGGGGGCATCGCCAAAGGTGGAGATGGCAATATTGGGCACCCCGCTGGCCACATCTGCAATGGTGGCCGTGAAGCTGCGGACATTGCTCTCCATGGCCGGGGTGATATATTCCTGGGTCACGCTTCCGAATTGCACGCGCTGGCGCTTTACGCCAAATCGGCTGGCGCTGGTCATGCGCAACTGCACCTCCACGGGCCGGGTGCTACCCGTGTAAGGGAAAGACGTCAGCACATTGGTGGTGGTATTTGCCCCGCCGCCGCTATTGGGCTGAAAGGCAGGAGAACTAATAGCAGGGCCTGTAACCCCCTCCCCGGCAATGTAATCGCTGTTAAGAAACTGCTCGTGTACCAGCGAATTCTGGTTACCCACGCCCGTGTAGTTCTGGCTCACATAGTCCCTGCGGACGGTATGCCGGAAGAAGGTCTGCTGTGGAAGGGTGGCATAATCTGGCGGCGTGGTCTCATTGGTATAGGTAAAGGTGCCGGCACGCAGGATATTGTTCCAGGTGAGAAAATAAAAGCTGGCGGTGCTGTAGATGCTCCGGTAGGGGTTGGTGCGAGCGGCGGCATTCCATCTGCCGTCCGTGTAGTTACGAAAGAGATCGTCATCGTCCTCACCGCCATTCACCTGGCCAAACCACTCTATGAAATCATCTGCATCCAGCCGGTTATTACCGTTATTATCCTGGATGTAGACGGCGATCTCCTGCCCGCGATACATCAGGTGCAGGTTGCGTACATCCGGGTTGGCGTTGGCAAATTCCGGGTTGGCCAGCAGCTTGCTGCCCGGCAAACGGTACACTCCGCTGGTAGATACGCCTGATATTTTGAGGTAAGTCTGACCGGACTGGATCCAGCTATGCGCATTATAGTTCTGAGACCATACCACACTGGCTGGCAGGCAAAGCAACAGGAGGAGGGATACCTTTCTCATGGCTGGCGGCCGTTTAGAGTTTGAACTGATCAAAGAAGATACGGAAAGATATTAAATGCGAATACAAATTCTGGTCGAATCCGTTCAGATTGGACAAAGCATAGTCCAGACTGACATTCTGGAAGGTAATTCCCAAACCGGCCGTGGGAAAGAATGTAAGGTACTCCTCGTTGCGGTCATCTCTGAAATACTGGAAATTCATCAGGCCCCCTCGCAGATGCACCAGTTTGCGGTAGGAAATCTCCAGGCCGGCGCTGGGGTCTACAGACAAACGCCCCATGTTGAGCACCACATTACGGGGCCCGTCGGTATTCATGCGGGCCTCGGCAGCCACCCGCAGCTGCACCTTGCGTTCCGGTTTCAGGAAGTTATAGGCCACCCCCAAGCGGGCGGAAGGCAGGGTGATCTCTACCGAGTTCTGCGGAATAGCCTGGTTAGCCGCAATAAAAGCCTCCTCAAAGGTCTCGGTATTGAAGGTCCAGGCATTGAAGGTACTGGTTACATCCTGCAAGGTAAGCCCCAGGTTAAGCCGGCCGATGTCATAGCGTGCACCCAGGTCCAGCCCAAAACCCCATGCAGTGGCAAAGTCGCCGGCTACACGATTCACCACCTTGACGCTGCCGCCCAGGGCCAATCCTTTGATATTCTTCAGGGGCTGGGCATAACTAAGCAGCAGCGCCATATCTGCCACCGAAAAGCTGGTAATGCGACTATAATCAAAAGTATTGCCATCCCTGAAATTGAGTGTATTGGGAATATCATCCACTCCGAAGCGAATGAACGACACGCCCAGCTTGCGCCCACCATCCATACTGGTGGCGAATGCGCCAAAATCATACTTGGCCACACCGGCAAAGTATTCGCTGTGCATGAGGGACAATTCATGCTTTTTCTCCATCTGCACCAGGCCGGCAGGGTTCCAGTAACCGGCAGTGGCATCATTGATGAAAGCCGTGACGCTGTTGCCCATGCCTGCGGCCCGTGCGCCCACGCCTATACGAAGAAACTCATTGCTATACTTGGGCGTACTGCTCTGCCCCCATGCACCGCCCGGCAGACAGACCCCCCATAGAAGTGCTCCCAGGGCCAGAAGACCTTTATAATTGCCTGGTTTGAGGGTTTTCATGCGGAGTACGTACGGGCAGGGTGCTTCGAAACTACAAATAAACGAATGCAAGGACAATTATCATGTGCATTACCGGGCATTCGGCAACTAATTACCCACGAGCGGCGTTATGACAGGAACAGCAGCCTGCAGGTAAAAAGCCGTTTTTTTGCCATATTTGCCGTACAATACTCCTACTGTCATGGAAACCACATTGGTAAAAATAGAACCGCCGCTCACGTTTAGCGCGAGCGCCCTGGAAGAGCTCCACAAGATCCGTAGCACCGAGCAACTGGGCTCCAACCAGTTCCTCCGCGTAGGAGTCAAAGGAGGCGGCTGCTCAGGAATGTCCTATGTGCTGGCGTTTGACGAAGCTGGGGAATATGACCAGCACTTTGAAGTAGACGACATCCCCATGGTCATGGACAAGCGGCATGCGATCTACCTTATCAACATGCACGTAGACTACCAGGATGGCCTGAACGCCCGGGGATTTGCCTTCCAGAACCCCAACGCCACCAGCACCTGCGGCTGCGGTACTTCCTTCAGCGCCTGAGAGGCCGGTATAGGGTATTTTGCCAACTACCCCACGCTTGCAGGGGCTTTTGGTGTATTTTCGCCACATGGTTCGCGGTAAAAAAGTCGTAGTAGTCATGCCCGCCTATAACGCGGCGCAGACGCTGGAAAAAACCTTGCGGGAAGTACCCAAGGAAATAGTGGATGAAGTGATCCTGGTAGACGACCAGAGCCGGGATAATACCGTGGAAGAAGCCCGCCGCCTGGGCATAGAAGTGGTCATCCGGCACCCCGTTAACCGCGGGTACGGAGGCAACCAGAAAACCTGCTACAAGGCCGCCCTGCAACGCGGAGCAGATGTGGTGGTGATGCTGCACCCCGACTACCAGTATACGCCGCTCCTCATTGAAGCAATGGTATACCCCATTGCCAACGGCCTGTTCCCCGTCATGCTGGGTTCCCGCATACTGGGCAAAGGCGCCCTCAAGGGCGGCATGCCCCTGTACAAGTATATTGCCAACCGGGCGCTCACCTTTTCCCAGAACCTGCTGATGGGTCAGAAGCTGGCAGAGTACCACACCGGTTACCGCGCCTTCAGCCGCGAGATCCTGGAAACCTGCCCACTGGAGGAGAATTCCGATGACTTTGTGTTTGACAATCAAATGCTGGCGCAGATCGCCTACGCAGGCTATACCATAGGAGAGGTCACCTGCCCCACCAAATATTTTCCCGAGGCCAGCAGCATCAACTTCCGCCGTTCGGTAAAGTACGGATTGGGCGTGCTGCGCACGGCCCTGCTGTTTGCCCTAAACAAGGCCGACATTGTGCACACCCCTTTGTTCGACTTTGAAAAAGGCCGTAAGCTGGATACCGATACCCCTATTCCTTCGTTATCCTGATGGTGAAAGCCTTCTGTATCAGCATATGGTATACAGGTCTGTACCTGCTAGGGACATCTCCCCTGCAGGCGCAGGAAACTGCCCGCCCCGGGCAGTGGCGCTCTTACCTGTCACATACCAACTGCATGCAGATCACGGCGCGGGGCACGCTGCTCATAGGCATCAATCCCACCGGGCTGCTCACTTATGAAACGACGGATGGCGCTTATATGCACCATACAACCCTCACAGGATTAAACGATAACGAACCGAGCGCTCTGTTCTATAACCCCTACGAAGACTACACGCTGATCGGGTATACATCCGGCATGCTGGATATCTTTCGCCAGCCGGGCGCATTCCGTGCAATCCCGGATATCTACCTGAGCCAGAATGTGGTTCGCAAGAGTGTGCGCAGCATGGCTGCCAGCCCGGATTTCACTTATATAGCCGGGGACTTCGGCATTGTGGCCTTTGACCTCGAACGCATGGAGTCGCGTTTCAACTACAGCCAGTTCCCTGGGGCGCAAAGCGGCAGTCCTGCG
Source organism: Bacteroidota bacterium (assembly GCA_019638695.1). Classification (GTDB taxonomy): domain Bacteria; phylum Bacteroidota; class Bacteroidia; order J057; family JAJTIE01; genus JAHBTG01. Next base: position 20,281 of record JAHBTG010000028.1, read on the forward strand.
GTAAAATGGGTAGCTACCAGTGCAGACAGCCTGTATGCAGTGCTGGAGAACGGCAGCCTCATTTCCGGGCGTTTAAGTGATAACCTGGCAGATATCCTGAGGTGGCACCAGATGAGCGGCCAGCAGGGCCTGCCCGCAGATGCGATAACACAACTGGCCGTCATGCCCTGGGGATTATTTGTGCTGGCAAACGGCACGCCCTACCAGCGCAATCCGGGAGGCGGCATATGGACTCCGGTGAGCAGCCTGCCCGTTGGTAGTCCTGTGGGCTTCTCTGCACACCAAAGCAAGCTTTATCTGTACTACGGTGATTCCACACTGGTCTATGACGGCGCCCAGGTCACCCAGGAATTCACGCCACGCCAGACGGGCACGCAATTTGCCTTTACCTCCAATGGCTGGGTAGGATATGCCAACGGCTTTCATGGCCTGGTGGCACACCCGCTCCAATCCGCAGAAGTGGTATATCCGCAGCCCTATTTCCCCCGCCATAACCGCTGCCAGCATCTGTGCTACGTCAACAAAACCCTGTATGTCACACCCTGCGCTACCGACGGCAACTATGGCCTGTGTTTCAACAACGACATGTTGCACAGCTTTACGTTCCCGGAACGCACCTACAGTACATTTGATCCCAATGAACAGCCGGTATTCCCTTCCCCCTGGTGGAACCTGGGCTACCCGGCTGCCGATCCCAATTCTGACCGCGTGTATGCCAGCAGCTGGGAGAACGGCATCCTGATCTTCCAGCAGGGGCAGCTGACAGGGCAATATGACAGCAGTAACAGTTGCCTGAGCGGCGTAGGCACCGCGCCGGGGGGAGGGGCCACAGCCATACGCATTCCCGCCCTGGCGGTAGACAACAACGGCACCCTGTGGACAGCCGGCCAGCGCACCCAGATACCCCTGGCCAGTATCACCCGAGAAGGCGTGTGTACCCAATACCCGCTCCCGGCCAATAGTAACGACCGTTTCAACACACTGCTCATCGATGACAATGACCGCAAGTGGTTTGGCACCACTATCGGCGGCATCCTGGTATGGGAAAGCAACCAAAGCTACCGGGTGCTGTCTACAGACAACGCCAACCTGCCCGCTAATAACATCCGCTGCATGACCAAAGACCGCAGCGGGCAGGTATGGGTGGGCACCACTGACGGGGTTACCGTATTCTACAATCCACAGGATATTCTTACCAGCGGCACACAGGCCAGCTGCCCGCTGGTAGAGGGGTTTTGCATGCTGCGAGGCACAGAAGTAGCCGATATTGTGGTAGACGGCGCCAACCGCAAGTGGGTGGCCAGCACGAACAGCGGGCTGTTCCTCTTCAACGACGCCGGCAACCAACTGCTGGCCCATTATGAGTTTCGCAGGAGCCCGATGCTTTCCAACAGCATCAGCGACCTGGAGTGGGTGCCCGATAACGGCGAGCTTTTTATTGCCACAGACCGTGGGCTTGTCAGCCTGAAGCTGGATACCACGCAGCCCCGCGAGAACAATGCAGACCTGCTTATCTACCCCAATCCTTTGTTCACAGACTACCGGGGCCCGGTAACCCTGGATGGCACTACGAACGGCGCTGTCGTCAGGATCACCACCGCATCGGGCCTGCTGGTGAGGGAATTGCGCAGCAAAGGAGGACGCACCGTATGGGATGGCCGGGACGTGCAGGGTAATCTGCTGGCACCCGGAATCTATCTGGCACTGGTAGCTTCCCCGGAAGGACAGAACCCCGGCAGTACCCAATTCGTTGTGCTGGACAAAAAACCATGAGCCGCCCTCCCCTTCTCATTTTCCTGAGCCGAGCCAACCTTGCAGACCGGCTGTTCTGCAAGGACTTCTTTGCCCAGATGGGCCGGGTGGGCCCGCGCAAAGCCCTGATCCTGCACGACAATACCGGCACAACCCCGGAAGACGCCCATTTTGCCAGCAAACGCATCAGCGCGCAGCTGAGCGAACAAATGGTGACGGCCATGGCCATGCCGGCGGCACAGCGCAAGCTCTTTCCTGCCGGGGGATTCAATACTGCCCTGGTGCACACCACCTGGCAGCAGCTGGATGTCGTGGTTTCACAACTGATAACACCAGATGCCCTTCAGCCCGCGGCAGTGCAGCTAATCCCTTTAGCGGCAGCAGCGCTTCATATACCGGAAGTCTGGCTGTTTGCCAGCAATCCCCTCTCAGCATTGGGCCTGGAAGCCCCGCTTGTAAACGATGCGGCCACGCATGCCCGGCTGGCAGCCGCTTTCCCCGAAGAGCTGGCAACCCTGGACCTGGCGTTGGCAGTGGCGCCCGCGCGCATCTGCAATGTCCAACAGCTGGGCTAATGCTGGTCCGGACACAAGCCATTGTCTTGCGTACCCTGCGCTACCGCGACACCAGCGGTATCATTTCGCTATATACCCGGGAGCATGGCCGCCTCGACTGCATTGCCAAGGGCTTGCATTCCAAAGCGGGCGTTCGCAAGTTCATGCCCCTGCAACCGGGTCTGCGGATAGAAGCCCTGGTCTACCTGAAACCGGGGCGGGACCTGCAGCTACTCACAGAATGCTCGCTGCGCGCACCCTGCTACCAGGTGCTGAATGACCCCATACGACAGATCTACCTGCAACTGGTCCTGGAAATCTTTGTCAAAGCGGTGCAGGAACATGAACCGGCACCCGACCTGTTTGCCCTGCTGGATGACAGCCTGGCAGAGCTGGATAGGCCGGACGGATTATTGTACCCGGTTTTCATCGCGTATCTGCTGGAGCTGATGCGGCTGCTGGGCTTCCTGCCGCTGCCGGCAGAAGCAGTGCCGCCAGGCTGGCAAATCGTACTGCGGGTAGAAGCCGGCATGCTGGAAGCCGTCAAACAGGCGCCAAATGCCGCGGGAGACTGGCTGCAGCACCTGATAACCCTGCCGTCCGGGCAGCGCCGCACCACACCTATCCCCAAATCCGTTCGGGCAGAAATACTGACGGAACTCCTGGCCTTTTTCTCTCATCACCTGCATACGGATTTTAACAACCTCAAGTCCCTGCGTATCTTTGAAGAATTGTTTTCTGCATAATGATAAAATATTTTGCCAAAGGACTGGTTTTTGTCACCCTTTCTGTCCTTTTCACACCTATAACTTTTGCCCAGCAATTCGACGTGCTGTGGTATGGCATTCATCTCAAAGCAACCAACCCTGCCGGCGGCACGGTAGAAGGGTATACGGATGTGCTGGTGAAGTCCGAAACGGCAGGGCTCAGCAGTCTGAAGCTGGAACTTTACCAATTACAGGTAGACAGTGTATGGCAGGGGGGTATGCTTCGTCCCCATACCTACGTAAACGATACCCTGACCATTACCCTGGATCCCCTGGCGCTGGGCGAAGAAGACACGCTGAGGATATTCTACCAGGGCACCCCCAAACAGGATCCGCAAGGGTTCGGCGGCTACTACAAAGGCACTGATTATGCGTTCTGCATCGGGCTCAGCGGTTCCGGGCAACTGAACGGGCGGATCAGCTTCGGGGCCTGCTGGTTTCCCTGCGTAGACAACTTTACAGAAAAGGCGCGGTTCGACTTCTACATTACCACCAACACCACCTACCGCGTGTTCTGCAATGGCACCCAGCAAGGCGCCCCTACACTGAATGGCGGAGAACACACCTACCACTGGAAGCTGCGGGATCCCATCCCACCCTACCTGGCCAATATGGCTGTAGGCATCTTCGACGGGCAAAGCACTACCTACAGTGCAGCCCTCGGTACGCTGCCGGTAGACCTGTACACGATCATGAATGCCAGCCGCATAGCAGGCACCTTTGTCAATCTACCCCAGGCGCTCAGTATTTATGAGAACCGTTTTGGCCCTTATGAATGGGAAAGGCTGGGCTATGTATTCACCCACCTGCCCGGTTTTGCACTGGAGAATGCGTCCAATATCCTGATGCCTCTGGTAACCCTCAGCGGCAATCTGTTGTTTGAGAACATAGTGGTGCACGAGCTGGCGCATTCCTGGTTTGGCAACCTCATTACCTGTGAACAGCCCCGCGAGATGTGGTTTAACGAAGGCTTTGCCCGCTGGGCCGAAAGCTTGTATTTCGAAGACAAGTATGGCCTGGCTACCGCAACCAATCACCTGCGCAGCGCCCACCAGAAAGCCATTAACATCAGCGAGATCGAAGATGGCGGCTTCCATGCCCTGTCCAATGTACCGGACGAGTATGTCTACGGCACAGCCACTTATGAAAAGGGAGCTACCGTAGTGCAGACCCTGCGCCATTACCTGGGAGACGATGTCTTCTTCCCGGCCTTGCAGGCGATGTTCCAGAGCTCCCGCAAGTTTGGCAACATCAGCAGCAATGAGTTCAGAGACTTCCTGGCCACGTATAGCAGCCGCAACCTGGATGCCTTCTTTGAGGGCTGGGTGCACCAGCCCGGGTGGGTTACGTTCTCACTGGATTCCGTGCCTGTTACGGATAATGGCGACGGCACCTGGAATGCCCAGCTGCACCTGCGCCAGACACTCTACTACAAGCCCGGGTTCATTGATGAAAACCGCCTGGAGGTAGCTTTCTACGATGATGAGTTTCACACGCACCTGGATACGATAACGTTTAGCGGGCAAACGGCAACAGCAGTTACCCAGATCCCCTTTGTACCTGAGATGGTAGTGCTGGACCCCGGCGGCAAATGCCTGGACGGCACTGTAGGTCACCTGCTGAAGGCCAAAAATACCGGAACCACCATGTTCAGCGTGGCCGGAGCCAGCCTGCAAATCACAGCTATCCAGGATTCTGCCTTGTTCTACATTGCACACAAATACGGCCAGCCCACGGGTTTGCTGGATTATGACACACTGGTGCTGGCAGGCAATTACTATGAGTTTCAGCATATACTCCCGGACAATATCACCTATCGGCTGAACCTGGATTTCTATGGCAACAGCAGCACGGACGGCAAAGACCGCCGCTGGTTTGGCAACACCCCCGAAGCAAATATCCGCCTGGTATATCGCCCGCACACAGGGGCCAACTGGGAACCGGTTGCCAATGTGATCCGTAATACCGGCGGGGGATCCGACCTCAGGGGCTCCCTGGGAGTGGCAAATAATCCCCCGGCAGGCCAATATGCCTTTGCCATTCGCACAGCAGGAGTAGGCCGCCAGCAGGCCCGCCTCATGAACGACCAGCTCCACCTGGGCCCGGTACCGGCCAGCGACCACCTGAATGTGCAATGGGCGGACCTCCCGGTTACCCGGCTGCACATTACAGACCTGGGCGGCAGGCTATTACGCAGCATCCCCGTTCAGGGCAGCCAGGTGCAGATCCTGCTGGAAGGGCTGCCTTCCGGGGTGTACCTGGTGCAGGCACATGACCGCCGCGGCAAGGCATTGTCTGCCAAACGCTTCGTGATCGCAGGCCGGTAAGGCACAGGTTTTCTGGCAGATATGCCTTAGTTTTAGGGCATCATTCCATATCCATTCTCTATTTGCATCTTTCTTATGCTGGACAAACACGGTATCGCCCAACGCATCGCCCAGGAAGTCAAAGACGGGATGTACGTAAATCTGGGCATCGGCATCCCCACGCTGGTGGCCAACTACATTCCTCAAAACATACGAGTAGTATTACAAAGTGAGAATGGATTGCTGGGGATCGGTCCCTTCCCTACCGAGGACCAGGTAGACCCCGATTTGATCAACGCCGGCAAGCAGACCGTGACTTACCTGCCGGGTTCTGCATTCTTTGACAGTGCAGAGAGCTTTGCCATGATCCGCGGCGGACACATTGACCTCACCATCCTGGGCGCCATGGAAGTGAGTGCACAGGGAGATATTGCCAACTGGAAGGTGCCCGGCAAGATGGTCAAAGGCATGGGCGGCGCTATGGACCTGGTAGCGGCAGCGCGCCACATCATCGTGGCCATGATGCACACCAGCAAAGACGGGGAACCCAAACTGCTACCTCAGTGCACCCTGCCCATTACCGGAGTGCGCTGCATCAAGCGCATTGTTACGGAGCTGGCGGTCATTGATGTCACGCTCCAGGGATTTGCGCTGAAGGAACGTGCCCCAGGAGTCTCCGTAGAAGAGATCGTTGCCAAAACAGGCGCTCCGCTCCAGGTACCAGCCCACGTACCTGAGATGAATTTAAGCTAAAATGGCTTACCGTTCGTTCTATATGCAACTTGCCTTACCGCATTGTTGTTCCGACATGAATAAAAGATTTACCATGCGTCTTATTGCCAGCACCAGCCTGTTGCTATTATGCCTGATCTCTGCTGTCCATGCCCAGTTTGGCCCGGCCGGGAGCGGGGGCCAGGTAAGCTGGCGCACAGAGATCCTCCCGGCCAGCGGTTACCAGGTGGGCGATGTCATTACCATACATTTTTATGCCACTGTAAAGCCCGAGTGGCATATTTACAGTGTCAAGAAATATCCCGAAGGGAAAATAGGTCCGCTGCCTTCCACCTTTGAGCTTTTCAAGGAAAGCAAAGGTGTGGTAGTGGCGGGCGGTTTACAGGAAACAGGCACCCCGACCAAAGAGTATGACGATATATTTGAGGTAGACACTTACCACTTCAGCCAGTCTGCGCACTACTTCCAGCAGCTCAAGATCACAGACCCCCAGGCGCGTATAGTGGGCAAGCTTCGAGCCCAGGCCTGCAAAGAAGGGGTGTGTATGCAGGTAGACACCGAGATTGACAAACCCATCAGCGCCGCGGCCCCCGCCGACGGCGAAAAAAAAAATAAGCCAGGCCCCCAGGAAAAAGTCCAGGAGCAAACACCAGGGACCTCCCAAGATGCGATAAACGGCCACACACAGCATACAGGCGAAGCTGCCGGCGCCCGGCCGCTGCAAGCCAGGCCCAGTAATCTTGTAGCCGGGCAACCGCAGGCTACGGGCTTGTGGTTGTTCTGGGTATGCTTCCTGGCCGGACTGGTCGCCCTGGTAACGCCCTGTGTCTTTCCGCTAATCCCTATGACGGTGAGTTATTTCACCAAACAAGCCCGCAGCCGCAGGCAGGGGTTGCGAGATGCCGGCATCTATGTACTGTCCATCATTGGCATTTTTCTATTGGCAGGCATCAGCCTGGCCGCCATTTTCGGCCCCACGGTGTTCTATGACATAGCCACCAATGGCTATGTGAACCTTATCTTCTTTGCCATCATCTTCCTGTTCGCCCTCAGCTTCCTGGGGTGGTTTGACATTACCCTGCCTTCCAGCTGGAGCACCCGTGCGGATAAAGCCAGTATGAAAAGCAGCGGCCTGGCAGGTATCTTCTTTATGGCGCTTACCCTGGTAATCGCCAGTTTCAGCTGTACGGGACCCATACTGGCGCTGGTATTCAGCTATGCAGGTACCGGGGACTTCAGCCAGGCGGTAGTGGGCATGCTGGGTTTCAGCCTGGGCTTCGGCCTGCCTTTCGGGCTATTCGCCCTGTTTCCCGGTCTGCTCAGCTCTCTGCCCAGGAGCGGCGGCTGGATGAATGCCGTAAAGGTGACCCTGGGTTTCATCGAACTGATGCTGTGCATGAAGTTTTTCAGCCAGGCGGACCAGCTGTGGCACTGGGAATTATTGGACCGCGAGGTATTTATCGCTATTTGGGTGGTCCTTGCCTTTGCCCTGGGTGTGTACCTGATGGGGGGATACCGCCTGCCTCACGATCACCAGAAACTGGATAAGGTACCAGTGCCCCGTTTGCTGGTGGCGCTGGCAGCCTTCGGTTTTGGCGCCACCCTCATTCCCGGGTTATGGGGCGCTCCGCTGGAAAACCTAAGCGGCATCCTGCCTCCGCAAAACCGGGAGGTGGGGGTAAAAATATCAGACTTCTATGCAGCGAATTACAGCCAGGGATCTGCCCCTGCCGGTAGCAGTCCCGTGTGCGAAGTACCCCGCAAAGGTGCAGCCAAACATGCCAAGAACGCACCTCCCGGCTTCTGCATGTTCTATGACCTTGAAGAAGGGTTGGCATATGCCCAGGAAGTGAATAAGCCCGTTTTCCTGGATTTCACCGGCTGGACCTGCGCCAACTGCCGCCTGATGGAAAACAAGGTATGGCAAGACCCCCGCATCAAAAAGCTGCTGAATGAGGAGTTTGTGATGATCTCACTGTACGTAGATGAGCGGGAAGAATTACCCGAACCGCTGACCACCCCCGAAGGCAAAAAGCTGCGCACAGAAGGGGACAAGTGGTTAGACTTTCAGCAGCGCAAATACAAGCTCAATGCACAGCCCTGGTACGCGATTACAGATGGACAGCTTACTGACCTGGTGCCACCTATGGGGTATGATACAGACAAGGATGCCTACTTGGCATTCCTGCAAAAAGGGCTGGAAGCCTATAAGCAATCCCATAAATAACAGGGAAGCCCCTATGTTTGATGTATGCACACTAGCTTATCAGCTCTATGCCCCGTCTGTATAATACTGGACTGATATTTGCAAGAGCCCGTGTTTTTTGCAATATGACCCGAATCTTCCTTTTCCTGGCAGGTATGCTGTTGCCCGGCCTGGCAATGGCACAGCACATAGAACTGCGCGGTTATGTGATGGATGCCCAGGCAGATGCGCCGCTGGAGGGCGTCACCGTCCGGCTCACCACCCTGGCAGACTCTCTCCTGGGTGGAGCCATTACCTCGGATAGTGGGCGTTTTGTAGTGCATAACCTGCCCGCAGGCAAGATAGTGCTGTACCTGGAACTGGACGGATTCGATTCCCTGCGCCAGGAGTTCGATCTGCCGGCAGACATGCCTGTGGTAGAACTGGGCACGGCCAAAATGGCCAGCACATCCGTATTGGTAGACGGCATTGTGATCCGAAGCGAAGTCCCGCCCCTGATACAGCGGGGCGACACGGCTGAGTATAATGCCGACGCTTTTAAGACTCAGCCCGATGCGACCACCGAAGACTTGCTGCGCAAAATGCCCGGAGTAGTGGTTAAGGATGGGGAAGTGGAAGCACAGGGAGAAAAGATCACCCGTGTACTGGTAGATGGCAAACCTTTCATGGGAGATGACGCCAAGGCAGCCCTCAAGAACCTGCCGGCAGAAGCGATTCAGAAGGTACAGGTCTATGACCGGAAAAGCGACCAGGCACGGTTTACCGGCTTTGACGACGGGGAGACCGAAAAAACGCTGAACATCGTCACCCGACCGCAATACCGGAACGGCGCTTATGGCCGCTTGTATGCCGGAGGAGGGACCGATGACCGCTACAACCTGGGGGGTATCTATAGCCGAAGCAAAAACAATATGCGCTACTTCATTGTAGGCCAGAGTAATAACATTAACGAACAGAATTTCTCCATCAGCGACCTGACGGGTGGCGGCGCTTCCTTTATGATGAGAGGCGGCGGGGGCAGAGGCGGTAGCGGCGGAGGCGGACGCAGCAGCGGCGGCAGCGGCACCAATATCTCGGACTTCCTGGTACCTATGCAAGGAGGCATCACCCAGACCCATGCCGGAGGGGTTAACTTCAGCACACAGAAAGAAGGGAAGGTCGGGATAAATGGCAGCTATTTCTACAATGAGGCCCAGAACAATACCCGGCAGGAACTGCGCCGCCTGTTTGTGCTGCCCCAGGATTCCGGGCAGGTATACAATGAGTTGCAAACCTCCCGGAGCATTTCCCGCAATCACCGGCTCAATATGCGGGTGGAGTATACGCTGGATTCCAACAACGCTTTCATCTTTGAACCCCGCTTTACCCTGCAGGACTATACGGGCAGTTACCAGCTGGGGGGCAGCACTTCCAATGACCTGCGCCTGCTCAATACCACCAGCAACACCTTTACATCCGACCTGCTGGCCTGGAACGTCTCCGGAGATCTGTTGTGGCAGCACAAGTTCCGCAGAGAACGCCGCACCCTGTCGCTCAACGTGGTAGCAGACCAGGACCAGAAAACAGGCGATAGCCGCTTGCTGGCCAGCAATGCGTTCTATGGAGAAAACACCCAGCCCAGTTCCAGCCAGGACCAGGCACGGGACCTGGACCAGGATAGCTGGGGGATCCGTCTCAACGCCGAGTATACGGAACCAGCCGGTAAATACGGCATGATGAAACTGCTGTATGGCTGGCGCTGGCGGGATAATGACGCCCGCAAAGAAACCTATGGCTTTTCTCCGCTTTCCCAGCAGTATTCCGAACTGGATACGCTGCTGAGCAGCACTTTTGCCAGCGCCTACCAGGCGCATCAGGCAGGCTTGGGCTATGCCTGGCACAAAGACAAGAGCACCCTGAACCTATCGCTCAATGCCCAGCAGGCCACCCTGCAAAACGCCCAGCAGTTTCCCTATGCGGCCCAGCTGAGAAGGGATTTCCAGAACCTGCTTCCCGGTGTCACCTTCAGACACGAGATCTCCAAAACGGAATCACTGCGGTTAATGTACCGTACCAACACCCAGGAGCCCAGCATAGACCAGCTACAGGAGGTGATCGACAACCGCAACCCGCTGCAGCTCAAAACGGGCAACCCCAACCTCAGCCAGCAATACCAGCACCGCCTGTTTACCCGATACAACCGGGTAAATGTGGCCAAAGGCCGGAACCTGTTCTTTATGGTAGGAGGGACTACCAGTCCCAATTACCTGGGTAACAGCACCCTAATCGCCCGTGCGGATACCACACTACCGGAAGGCATCTTCATGGCACGCGGCACCCAGCTTAGCCGCACCGAGAATCTGCCCGGCTATTACACCCTGCGCAGTTTTGCCTCCTACGGCTTTACACTGGATTCGCTCCGTTACAACCTGAACTTTAACGGCGGCCTTACCTACGCACGCACCCCGGGCAAGGTCAACAATGCCCTCAACTATTCCAACAGCACTATCTTCACCCTGGGATTCACCATCGGCACCAATATCAGCCAGAAGATCGACCTGAACCTGAACAGCTTCAGCAACTTCAGCCGGGCATCCAATACCCTGCAAACACAGCTGAACACCAACTATTTCTCCCAGAACACCCGCTTTGCCGGCTACTGGAATTTCTGGAAAGGATTCTTCATCCAGGCCGAGCTCAACCATAACCTTTATACAGGCTTATCCCAGGGCTTCGACCAGAACTTCCTGCTGCTGAACGGCGCCGCAGGGGTCAAGTTCCTGCCCAAACAGCAAGCCGAACTGCGCCTGTCTGTATTTGACCTGCTGGGCCAGAACACCAGCATCAGCCGCACCGTGACGGATATTGCTATAGAAGATAATATGACCCAGGTACTGAAAACCTACTGGATGGCCACCTTTACCTGGAAATTCAATACCTACGCCAAGAACATGGCACCTACCCCGGGCGAAGGCCCTCCGCCGGGCATGATGTTTAACCCGCAATTCAGAAGGCCATAACAGAGCAACTATGCAAAACGGGCATCTCGCAAGCTACACAGCCGCAAGTGTGGTCTTCAGCAACCGGCAGGGTGCATATTTCTCCAACCCGGTCTCCCGGTGCAAAGCCATCAGCAATCGGGCCACATAAGCCGGCCCAATCTCCTGGGCCCAGGCCAGGGGACCTTGGGGATAGTTCACGCCCAGCAACATGGCCGTATCTATTGCCTGTGCATCTGCAGTGCCTTCCTGCAGCATATAATACGCTTCATTGATGATCATAGCCAGCACACGGGGGGTCACCAGGCCCACCTGGTCAGCCACCCAATGCAGGGGGGCAGACAAGGGTAATGTTTGCGGCGCTGTGCCATATGCGCATACTTCCCAGCCAGTCCGTTCCAGGGCACGGGGTAAGGCATTGATCCCATACAGCTGACACTGCACTGCCACACCCGCTGCCGCTACCTGCATATACAACGGATGCAGCAGATTACCCAGCACTACTTGCACGCCGGCCAGCCCCAGGTAATGCGGCAGGCGCTGGGGATGCGCCTCATAGGCCAGGTCCAGCAATAGATCTCCGGGCGAAAGCACTTCGGGCATTTCATCTGCCGGCAATAGCTCGGCGTGTGCCAGTGCAGGCTGATGCACCTGCATCAATGCCTCGCGTTGCCAGTCATGGGCGCAAACGTATTTCTTCATTATCTTGGCAAGATAATACAACCCCTCCTAGTTTTTCGTGTGTCATGGGAAAAGCCTGGTCTGCGCTTACGCTCCTCAATCTTGTGCTGGTAAGCGTGCTGCTGCTCAAACCTGCCACACCTTCTGTCGAACACTTTTCTTCACCCGAATCCATGTCTAAAAAAATTTCCGACCGCAAGATTATCCGCGCCCTCACAGCCCCTGAGCCCATAGGCCCCTACAGCCAGGCCGTGCAAGTGGGCAACCTGGTATTTGTCAGTGGCCAGATAGGCCTGGACAGCATTACCGGTACCACCCCCGCCACTGTAGAAGACGAAACCCGCAACGTCATGCGCAACCTAGGCGAGGTACTCAAGAGCGCCGGATGCAGCTTTGACAATGTGGCCAAAGCCACCATCTTCCTCAAGAACATGAGCGACTTTGGTACTGTGAACAAAGTATATGGTAGCTACTTTACCGAAGGCAATTACCCTGCGCGGGAGACCGTGGAAGTCAGCACGCTCCCCAAGAACGTGAACGTGGAGATCAGCGTCATTGCCGCCAAACCACAGTAACAGTAAGCACACAGGCACATCGCACTGAGCCTGCCTGCGCAGCACACTGCTCTCCCTATCCCGGGAAGAAGTTACCATTCCGTTCCTTATTTATGGCAAAGTGGAAGCGGAAGCCGCACGCGGGTTACCTGAATTCCGCAATAAACGGGCGCAGATAGGCCCTCTCACCATCCAGCACAATTTCGCGCAAGCCATTGGCCAATACCAGCCGGTGACCGGCCCATAGCATGCCCGGACGCATATAATCCAGTATGCTGGCGCTCTTGGCATAGAGCTCGCAGGCTTTCAGTTCATCACCCGTAGCCATGTCCAGCTCTGTATACTTCCCTTTATTGCTAAGGTAGATAAGGGTGCCGCCGTGCAGCCAGTAGGTAAACAGAGGTCCATTATTATAAGTTGCGCCATGAGATACCAGCACTGCCTGGTCGGTTTCATATGCCCATAATTCTTTCCAGGCCTGCGCTGCCACATCAAACCGGAGGCCCAGCAAACGGGTTCCCTGTGTGTCCAGGTTACGGGCAAACACTACAACCACCTTATCATAATAGCCCAGGCATTTGTATTGCTAGTTGGCAGTAGCCAGCAAAGAGAAGGTCTTGCGGTCTGCCAGGCGCAGAGCGGCTACCACATCATGGGTGGGCTTATCGATATCATTCACTTCAATAAAAGCCCATTCATCATTCATCACCCAGGGATAAGGAGAAATGCCCACGGGCTGCGTGACATTCCCGGGCATGGCAAAGACGCCCACAGGGCGGGTGAGGTCCCAGTCCAGCTCCTGCACTTTCATGGGTGCATAGGAGCCTTCGCCTATATTGGAATACATGGCCAGCCGCAGTTTACCATTGGGATGCGGCTGTACTTTGCTGGTAGACCACAATGTGCGGGCAAACTGGCCGGCATCGCCATAGGGCATAGAGGGTTTGAAGGTGCGGACCACCTGGCCGATATGGGGATGAAATACTTTGTAGGCATAATTCCCTCCGTCAGCTTTGTCCAGCACGGCAAACCCGTCCCTGATAAGGGGCACATGAAAATCGGGGGGATAAAAACCATTGGTCAGCTTATGGGTCCAGCGTACCTTTCCGTTACTAATATCCAGGGCATACAGCCGTGAGGTATGATCCATCACCAGCCAGGTATCTTTGTGCACCCACAAGGGTTCATGCGTGGGTGCCGTATTCAGGTATTCAGGCACTTTATATTGCCAGATCAGTTCACCGTTCGTTTTATTCAGCGCATAGAGGTAATCCCGGGCCAGCAACAGCAGCTTATCTCCATGTACTGCCATACGCATCCCATAGGAATGCACAGTCAACCCGGTAAGTGGCGTTTCCCACTGGGTTTCCCCTTCCCGGTCCAGAGCATACACCTGAGTCTGGCTGGGATTATAGGTTTGTACCAGGGCATACAGGTACCCTTGAGCGCCTGCAGGGTCATCAGCAGCGAGTATGGAAGCATGATGGCTTTTCCCAATGGGGATAGCAGGTTCATTTCCCTGCTCCACGGAGGCGGCACTGTCCACTTCCTCCGTATAAGGGTCCTCTTCTCCAAACTCCTCCCGAACGAGATTGGCAATATAGCTGCCGAGGGCGCCCACTGCCACCAGGATTATCAGCCACGTGGCCACGCGGCTGCGGCGCTCGCGGCGGGCGTTTTCCTCGCTTGCGGCCACACTGGTATCCTGGATAGGCTGCCCCTTGGCGTCTTTGCCCACAGACTCCCAGGGCCGGCGCGCTACCCTGCGCGCACGTGCACCCTGGCGGTCAGCGGCCTTCCCACGGGAAGACTGTCCGCCTTTAAGCGGGTCATTGGGGTCTCCTTTGCCAAAAAGGTATTTGAAGATATTCATAGAGAAGAGTTAGAAAGGGCAAAATACAAAAAGGAAGGTTATCCCCACCTTACCCTCCACAGGCACGGGCAGCTTGTGCGGAAGTCTAGACGATTGACCGAACTAACTGGCCTGCGCTTTGTGTAATTTTAGTGATTATGGAAAAGCTACGTCAATCCCTGCTCCTGGGAGCTGTGG
>JAHBTG010000029.1 GCA_019638695.1 Bacteroidota bacterium
AATAACCTGGAAGCCCTGCTCAAGGCACGCCGCCGCTATCCAGGCTATACGGGCACTGTGGTGCTTATCGCAGATAACGGCGCCCGCATCCGGGATATGGCGCTGATAGAACAGGTTGATTTCCCGGTGCATATTATCCTGTGCGGCTTGCTGGTCAATGGCGTGCGGCCGGAATATGTGGAACTGGCCTGGCGCACCGGTGGCAGCATTCATACCTATACGCGCGATCTGCAGTTCAAAGGCCCCTATCAGACATTTATGCTCAACAAGGTTTCCTTTGCCGGTTGTGATTACCGCCTGGACCGCAAAACAGGGGTCACCCGTGAGTTTTCCATTCAGCTGGACTGATCCGCGGTTCTCAGGGCCTTGCAGGCCATCCATAGTGCAGCGTGCACAGCCCGTTGCATATTGCGCCGACGGTCTTTTTCAAAAAGAAAGCGGCGGGCAACGGTCCCTGCCGGGGTATGCACCCCTATCCATACAGTCCCCACCGGTTTGTCCGGCGTGCCTCCCTCCGGTCCGGCGATACCTGTAGTGGAGAGCGCTACCTGTGCACCCGTGAGCCCGGCCACTCCTGCGGCCATCGCCAGGGCCACCTCTTCACTGACGGCGCCTGCCGTTTCGAATAATACGGGGGGTACACCCAGCAGCTGGGTCTTCAGCACATTGCTATAGGTGAGGGCGCCGCCCACATACCAGGCGCTGGCGCCAGATACCTCTGCAATGGTATTGGCCAATAGCCCGGCGGTGCAGCTTTCGGCCACAGCCAGCTGTAGCCCTTGCGTCCGCAATGCCTGGCCCAGGGCCATAGCCAGCGAAACGCCATTTTCTCCATAACACCAGGGGGCTACTATCCGGCTGATTTCTGCCCGTATCTGCTCAAACCGGACTTGTTTGCCGGCATCCGGTGCCGGGATGCGCATTCCCAGCCGCAGGTCGAGTATTCCCAGTCCGGGATTATAGGCTAGGCTGCATGCTTCCGGCAGTCCGGCTTCCTGTGCGGCCAGGAGCGCAGCCAGCTCGCTCTCTGCTGCTACCAGGTGCCAGGTGTGATACTGTACCTTGTCCAGTGCATAGTGCCGGTGCAGCCACGGAAGCACATGGTCCTGCATGAGCGCTTTCATCTCGTGGGGCACTCCCGGCAATATAATGACCGGTTTATCTGCTATGTGCATCAGCAACCCGGGTGCGGCGCCGGCGGGGTTGGGCAGCACGGTGGCGCCTTTGGGGAGCAGCGCCATCTTGCGGGAGTATTCATTGGGCTGCCGTCCGCGGGCACGCAGCAACTGGTCTATATGGGCCAGTGTGGGAGCATGCAACTCCAGGGGCATTCCAGCATATTGCGCCAGTGCCGCCACGGTATAGTCATCGCCGGTGGGGCCCAGTCCGCCTGTAGTGATGACCACATCTGCCCGTGAAAGCGCCAGTTGCAGCGCCTGGTGAATATCCGTTACCCGGTCTGCCAGGGTTACGCTGTGAGATACATATGCCCCCGCTTCTGTGAGGGCATTTCCCAGCCAGGTGGCATTGGTATTCACCGTGCGGCCGATGAGCAGTTCATCTCCAATGCAAAGGATCTCAAGGGTAGCGGGCATATTGTGCGAAACGATGGAGGCTCTAAGTTAAGCCAATGATGCCAGAGATCTGCCGCCGGAGAAAGTAGGCAGTTTCTATACCATTTGGCAGCCAGCCAGCGTTAACCTATTACTATTTGTTATATTGC
The DNA here is from genome assembly GCA_019638695.1 of Bacteroidota bacterium. Taxonomy (GTDB): domain Bacteria; phylum Bacteroidota; class Bacteroidia; order J057; family JAJTIE01; genus JAHBTG01. The sequence continues at coordinate 1,724 of JAHBTG010000029.1, forward strand.
ATCCTAAAACCTATTCCAGACGCACGCACAATACTGGTAAAATACAATGTTTCTTCTATTTCACACATACCATTTATGTCTATCGTAACCGCTCCTTCACAGGAGAAAAAAGTCCGTTTTAATAACGGGAAGAATGAGTTTTTTACTGAGCTGCGTTCACGGGTCGATGCCTATTTTGCCCAGAAAGGGGCTGCTAAGACAGCTAATGCCGAGATGGTGATGAAAACCATCATTCTGCTGGGAGCGTTTGTGGGCAACTACCTGCTTATCCTGCTGAGCGGCTGGAACCTTTGGGTAATTCTTGGCCTGGCGGCTTTCCAGGGTTTTTTGCTGGCAGGTATCGGTTTCAGTGTGGCGCATGATGCTATTCATGGCTCTTATAGCAATAACACCCGTGTAAATACCTGGCTTTCGTATACGATGAACCTGATCGGCGGCAGCCAGTATGTCTGGAGCCTGAGCCATAACATCGTACACCATACCTGGACCAATATCCATGAGATGGATGGCGACCTGGAAGTGGCGCCTTTTATCCGGCTCTCCCCGCATCAGCCCCTGAAGAAGGTACACCGCTACCAGCAGTGGTTTGCCCTGCCGGTATATGCCCTGGCCTCCTTCTTCTGGGTATTTGTCAAGGATTATAAAAAAATGGCTGCCAAAAGCATAGGCCCCATTGCCCGCAAGCACCCTGCCAGGGAGTGGGTTATCCTGTTCTTTACCAAAAGCCTGTACTATACTTACAGTATCGTGTTGCCCCTGGTGTTCCTGGATATTACCTGGTGGCAGTTTGTTATTGGCTATATGACCTTCCATTTCATGGCAGGCATTACCCTGGGCATTGTTTTCCAGCTGGCGCATGTGGTGGAGGAGACCGAATTTCCCATGCCTGATGACCAGGGCAGTATGGAGAACGCCTGGGCTGTGCACCAGATGGTGACCACCAATAACTTTGCCCGCCGCAACCGCTTTCTCAACTGGTACATAGGCGGCCTCAATTACCAGATAGAGCACCACCTGTTTCCCAAAATATGTAGCGTGCATTACCCTGCTATCAGCCACATTACAAAAGCTACCGCAGAGGAATATGACATCCCCTATAATGAGCATCCCAGCTTTGCCGCAGCAGTAAGCAGTCACTTTCGGGCATTGCGTATGCTGGGACGCGTGGAGTATAAACCGGTAGAAGCTGCTCCCACCCTGCAGGTTGCCTGAGAGGCCTAACCTTCTGTGTCTGTTTTTCGTATGTTGGGACAAATTGTACGCCCCTGACTCACTATGGCCAATCCCTTTGAAGACATTATTCTCCGCCGCTTCCCGCACAATGAAGCCAAAGGCTTTTTCCGCAAGCCCGATATCCCCAATGGCCCCAAGGCGCGGGTGCTCAATGACTATACCCGGGTAAACCCCAACGATGTGCTGGCGTTCTACCGCTACGGCTCTTTGCTGGGGAGCAGCAGCAGCCTGCTCTTCACGCCCACACACCTGTGGCATCCCAAAGGCAGCATTGCCCTGGCAGATCTCAAAGGCGCCAGTGTGCAGGAGAAGACACTGGCCATAGCGTTTAATGCCGGAGGCGCCATGGGTGCCCAGCCTTTTAAATGTGATACCGCAGAAGATGCCGCTCAATTAGCCGGCTTCCTGGAGAACCTGGCTATGGCGCCCAAGGCGGAAGACCTGGTGCAGCAGGCTGCTCCCAAATCCTATGAAGGGTATAGCCCGGAGGCTGTGCAGTGGCTGGAGATCCGGGATGAGGTGATGCGCACCATTGATCTGCTATCCGAGCGCTTTCAGGACGGGCGCCTCAATTTGCTGGAGTACGAGGAGAAAAAGGCCGATTTGCTCAGCCGCCTGTGAGCCTTATAGACACGCATGCACACTTGTATGCGGACAAGTATGCGCAAGACCGGGATGCGATGATCGCCCGGGCTCGTGTCCATTGCAGTCACCTGCTGTTACCCAACATAGATGAAGCCAGCATAGCTCCTTTGCATGCACTGGCAGCGGCTTATCCCGGTTATTGCCTGCCCATGATGGGTCTGCATCCTTGCTATGTGCCGGAGGACTACACGCCTGTATTGGAGCGTATGGCCGCTTTACTGGATACCGGGCAATACATAGGCGTGGGAGAAACGGGCCTGGACCTGTACTGGGATAAAAGCACGCTCCCCCGTCAGCAGGAGAGCCTGCGTGTGCATATCCGGTGGGCCAGGGACTATGATCTGCCCCTTATCCTGCATACCCGCAATGCCACACAAGAAGTGATTGCAGAGCTGGAAGCGGCACAGGACGGCCGCCTTCGGGGGATCTGTCATTGTTTCAGCGATGGCCCGGAGGAGGCTGCCCGCATCACAGACCTGGGGTTTCACCTGGGGATCGGCGGGGTGATCACCTATAAGAACAATGGCCTGCTGCCCGATGCCGTGCGGAGTGTAGACCCGCGCTGGCTGGTCCTGGAGACCGATGCCCCTTACCTGGCGCCGGTGCCTCACCGCGGCCAGCGCAACGAAAGCGCTTATCTTATTCATATAGCCGGACGCCTGGCGCAGGAGCTGGATATGTCCTCGGATGAACTGGCGGCGCTCACTACCCGCAATGCTAAGGCACTGTTTCGATTGAATTAGGGCTCCAATCAGCTGATAGAACTTGTAATGTTCAGCTTTGTTCACAAGGGAAATAAGGCCCTTTTATTCCGGGAAGAGATTTAATTCCCCGCCCAATCGGGCATACGAAAAGCAGGAATAGCTGTCGCCAGTAAAAACACCCGCTATTCTACCTCACCATCACCCGGAAGTTCCGGGTAAGGTTCTTGCCGGAGCTGGTTGTGTAGCGCAGTTCGGCAGTGCCCCCTATTTTCTGGTTGCCGGTATTGATCTCCAGGTTGAGTTCGCCTTTTTCATTGGCGTCAAAGCTCTGGCGGCTCAGTACCTTGCCTGCCTTGCTGATCTCCACATGCACCTTGCTGTAGGGTTTCAGGTATTTTACCCAGATGTCCAGCTTCTGGCTTTTTTCAAAGGTCATTTCCTCCGTCAGCGGGGTCAGCTTTTCATTTACCCGCACCTCGGCTTCCTCCCGTTTTTCTACCACCACCTCTTCACTGGTGGCGTCAAAGCCCAGGTCATCGTCGTCATAGTCTTGCGCCTGTGTGCTGAGGGCACAGAGGGCAAAGAACAGCAGGAAGGGATATTTCAGGTACTTTTGCATAGTAGACGAAATTACGCGTTTTTGCGGAAAAGGTTATCTTCTTTACCCAGGCAAAGCCCGTGCCACAAAATCCCGGTTCCCACCCTGCAGGCATCAGTGTCACCATCATCGCGCTGAACGAGGCTGCCAACCTGCCGCGCTGCCTGGCCAGTGTGCAGGGGCTGGCAGATGAAGTGCTGGTGGCAGATACCGGCAGTGCCGATGAAACGGTTGCCATAGCGCAGGCGCATGGGGCTAAGGTGCTAAGCCTCCCCTGGCAGGGATATGCGGCTACCAAGAATACCCTCAATACGCATGCGCAGTATGCCTATATCCTAAGCCTGGATGCAGATGAAGCCTTGAGTCCCGCTTTGCTGGAAGCGCTGCAGGCACTGAAACCCCATCTGGCCGGGCAAGCCGTCTCCTTTCCCCGCCTGACCAGCTGGTGCGGGCATTGGGTGCGTCATTGCGGGTGGTACCCGGACGTCAAGGTGCGGCTTTTTCCGCAGGATGCCGCGCGCTGGGAGGGTGCGTATGTACATGAAACACTCCAGTGTATCCATGGCACCCGGGTACAGCATCTGCCCCATGACCTGCTGCATTATTCCATAGACAGCATTGCCCGGCACCTGGAGACGGTGCGCACATACAGCGCACTGCAGGCCCGCGAGCTGGCCGCCCGCCGCAAAAAAGGCCTCCGCCTCAAGGCATGGGTGTCTCCTTCCTGGCGCTTTTTTCAGATGTTTGTGCTCAAAGGAGGCTTCCGGGATGGTCATGCAGGGTTTGTGATCTGTAAACTCTCGGCGCTTGCCGTTTTTCTGAAATATACACAGGCTATTGAACTCATCCGGAACGAACGTGCGCATACTTGAGATGAATACCCTCCGGGGCTGGCGCGGAGGGGAACGCCAGACACTTTTTAATGCGCTTGGCTTCTTGCAGGCAGGGCACTCCTGCGAGCTGTTGTGCCGCCGTGCCGAACCCCTGGCGCATAAGGCGCAGGCGGCCGGTGTGCCTGTTCGTCCGGTGTCAGGTCTGTGGGGAGCCCTGCGTTACCTTTTGCGTCATGGCCGTCGCTATGATATTATTCATGTGCAGACCAGCAAAGACCAGACGGCCGCCTTGCTGGCCAGGCCCTTTCACCACCGCCCCGTGGTCTATACCCGCCGGGTAGACTTTGTGCCCAAGAAAGGACTGAGCCGGTGGAAATACCGCCGCACAGATTGTGTGGTGGCGATCAGCCCGGCCATACAGGATATTCTGAAGCGCGTGGGCATCCCCGATCCGCCCCTGATCTCGGAGGCCATTGTGGCCCGGGAGCTGGATAAGGCTCGTGCCAGCCGTTTGGTAGCCCGGCTGGGGGTCTCCGGCAAGCGGCTGCTGGGTACCACCGCGGCACTGGTTCCGCACAAAGACCCGCTTAATTCTGTGAGGGCTGTCTATCATCTGTACCAACAGCGGCAGGATTTTGTTTTCCTGCACTTTGGCGAAGGGCCCCTGCGTCCCCAGGTGGAGGCAGAGATTCACGCGCTGGGGCTCGGCCAGGTATATCATCTCTGCGGGTTCCAGGACCAGGTAGAGGATTTCTTCTCGGTGCTGGAGTTGTTTTCCATGAGCTCTGAAGAAGAGGGCCTGGGCAGCAGCCTGCTGGATGCTTTTATTTATGGCGTGCCGGTGGTAGCCACAGTCGCCGGCGGTATGCGCGACCTGGTGGCCGGCGTAGGCTTGCAGGTCGCTATCCATGATCCCCGGGCGCTGGCACAGGCCCTCAACCGGCTGATGGAGGACAGTCACCTGGCGGCCAGCCTGGCCGCACGCGCCAGGGAGAAAGTGATGGCGCACCACAGCGTGGAAGTTATCACCCGGCAGTACCTGGGGCTGTTTGAGCAGCTGGTGAAGGCCTAGGCTCTTATCCCCTGGGTGCATAATAGATGATGCACACACCCAGGAGGGCAATAAGTGCGCCAATGATGTCATAGCGGTCGGGCACAAACCCGTCTACCTTCCATGCCCAGAGCACGGACAGGACAATGAAGATTCCCCCATAGGTGGCATATACCCGGCCGAACCCGGATGTTTGCAGGGTAGCCACCAGACCATACCCTATGAGCAGGGCTGCACCCAGGATGGCCAGCCATACGGACCTGCCCTCCTTCAGCCATAACCATATCAGGTAACCCCCGCCTATCTCGCAGATGCCAGCCAGCAGGAAAATAGCAACGGATTTCAGGACGGGCATGGGTAAAGGATTACGTGCGCGTCCCAAATATGGCGGAGCCTACCCGTACCAATGTGCTGCCTTCGGCTATGGCCACGGCATAGTCCCCACTCATGCCCATGCTCAGGGTCTGCATCTGCACCCGGTCGGTGGCATGCGCTCCCAGGGTATCGAATAGCTTGCGCAGGTGGCGAAACTGCCCGGCAATGCGGCGCAGGTCTTCCGTGAACTCAGCCATTCCCATCAGTCCGCAGATGCGCAGGTGAGGGAGGTCCTGCAGCGTCGCGATAAAGTCTGCCACGGTCTCAGGTGCTACGCCCCCCTTCTGGGTTTCCGCGCTGATATTTACCTGTATCAGGCAGTCCAGGGTGCGGTTGACCTGTTCTGCACGGCGGTTGATCTCCTCGGCCAGTTTCCTGCTGTCCAGGCTATGGATCAGGTATACGGACGGGGCAATGTACTTTACCTTGTTGGTTTGCAGGCTCCCGATGAGGTGCCAGTGCGCCTGTGGCTGCAACGGCTGTTTCTGCTGGTATTCCTGCACGCGGTTTTCCCCGAAATGCAATTGCCCGGCAGCTGCGGCTGCCGCCACCGCTTCGGGCGGGTAGGTCTTGCTCACCGCCACCAGCGTCACTTCATTGGGGGAGCGTCCTGCTGCCAGGCAGGCTTCGGCAATGCCTGCCTGCACCCGGGCCAGTGCCGGCGCTATGTGGGCGTATCCGGGCATTAGGGCTGGGCTTGCCGGGCGCGGCGGCGTTCACTCAGCGCCGTGGTGATGATGGGGATCACGCTGATCAGGATGATGACGATCGTGATATACTTCACGTTCGGTTTGATATGCGTTTCTGCAATATCCGGTCCGGCGATTATCACCGGCAGGTACCCCAGCATCGTCATGCTGGTGATCCAGACCATGCCCCCGGCAATGTTGAAGAATACGAACTTTCGGTAGGCCAGCTGGGCTACACCCGCTATCACCGGCACAAATGTGCGCACAATGGGTACAAAGCGCCCGATAATGATGGCTTTGCCGCCGTGGCGGTCATAGAAGGCCTTGGTGCGCTCCACGTAAGCCGGTTTGAAGAACCGGGACTCCGGTCTTTTGAACAGTGCCGGGCCTATCTTCCGGCCGATGATATAACCCGTCTGGTCGCCGATGATGGCCGCGCTGATAAGCAGGCCCAGGATAAGCAGTATGGGGTAATCAATGACCCCCGTGGCGGTGTAGAGCCCCACCAGGAACAGGAGACTGTCCCCCGGCAGGAAAAAGCCCGCCAGCAGGCCGGTCTCGGCAAAGATGATGCCCCACAGGATGACCAGCACATAGGGGCCGGCCAGGTCTATAATGGTCTCGGGGTTGATGTAGTGGAGAAGATCCTTGATGAACAGGAGATCCATACGGTGATGAATAGGATAGGGTGCGCAAAGGCTCAAAGATAAGGGCATTTTCATGCAAAAGCCCGCCTCTTGCAGGGCGGGCTTTCGACTTTTGGTACGAGAAAAAGATGCTGTTGTATGGGATGGCAATTCTCGTGCCAAAAGCAATTTTTAATGGATGCCATGCATCATGCGGCTCAGCTTGCGGGAGATCCCCAGCAGGAAGAGTCCGGATGCCATAATGACGCCTGCAAACAGGCCGAAGAACGTCAGGTGGTCCACTTTGCCTTTGGGGGCTACATAGACTATGGTTGCATTTTTTTCCACGGTAGCACCTTCGGTTGTAGATACAATGGGGATGGTTCCGGCAAAAGGCGCTGTGAGCGTGGTGTCTTTGTTTTGGATGCTTAGCACATAGAGTTTGTCACCGGCGGCTACCTCCTGGTTGGGTTTTACGTAGACGGTGCGTACCACCGCTTTCTCCGGGGCATTGGACTCTTTGGGAATGGCGATGAAACCTGCCAGCCAGCCGCCGAGGAGATTGGCCAGGAACACGCTCAGGAACCATACGCCCATCATCAATGATGTCAGCCGTGCCGGAGACAGCTTGGTGATCATGGACAGGCCCACCGGGGAAAGGCAAAGCTCGCCCATCGTATGTAGCACATACGCAAATACTACCCAGAAGATGCCTGCCTTGACGTTGGGATCCAGGCCGGCGGCCGGTCCGCGGTCCAGGGCGGCGCCCACCATAAAGAGAAAGCCTATGCCCAGCAGGGTAATGCCTATACCCATCTTGGCGGGCGTGCTGGGGTTCTTGCCGCGCTTGTCCAGCCACACCCACAGGGCAGAGAATACGAATGCCAGGGTGATGATGAGGAAAGGGTTGATGGACTGGAAGAATGAAGTGGGAATGAGTGCACCGCCTACATTGCGGTTGATATAGTCGCGCGTATAGTAGTTCATGGAAGTGGGCGCCTGGTCAAAACCCGCCCAGAAGAAGGTGGAGAAGAATACCAGGATACCGATGACCCACAGGCGGTCCTTTTCTATTTTGGTAAAGCCCTTGGCGGGTGCAGCCATGCCTGCGGCAGCGTCTGCAGCATCCTTGGCCTTTTTCAGTTTGGCGGCCGGCACTTTACCCAGATCTCCCAGGATGCGGTCTCCCATCACCCACAGGGTGATGAGTCCCAGCAGCATGCCCACACCGGCTGCCAGGAAGCCGTAGCGGTAGCCGAAGTCAATATTCTCTCCAAAGTACCCGCATATGAAGGGGGCAATGAGTGCGCCCAGGTTGATACCCATATAAAATATGGTAAAGCCGCCATCCCGGCGGGGATCGTTCTCAGGATACAGGTTGCCTACGATGGTAGAGATATTGGGCTTAAAGAAACCATTGCCTATGCACAGCAGGGTAAGACCGGCAATGAACCCGCCTACGCCCATCTCTGCAAACAGGGCGAACTGCCCCAGCATCATGATGATGCCGCCCAGCACCACAGAACGGCGCTGCCCCAGGTACTGGTCTGCCAGCCAGCCGCCGATGAGGGGCGTCAGATAGACAAATGCCTGGAAGAAGCCCATGATAAGGCTGGAGTCGTCCTCCTGCAGGCCCAGGCCTCCTCCCTTGATCTCGCCATTCTGGTCTATAAACATGGGAACGGCCGCAGCGGCCATATACAGGGAAAGAACCGCACGCATACCGTAGTAGCTGAACCGTTCCCACATCTCCACGGTAAAGAGCAGATAAAGCCCTTTGGGGTGCCCCTTGGGGGCAGAAGCTATATTTTCCAAATGCTGTTGAGATTAGGTGAAACCAAATTTTGCGTTAGGCAAAAATAAACGAATTTCAGTACAGCGAACATTTCCGCCATTTTTGTGAACTGCAGCCGCTTTTCTTCCCCTTCTTTGTGCAACACCTCACGTACCTGACCCTGGCTATGCTGGCATACCGCCTGTCTCCGCAACTGGAGGGCTGTCGTGTGGTCAGCGCCTTTACCCAGCACAAGGACGAACTGGTGCTGGAGACCGATGCCCCCGCCTGTCCCTGGTTGCGGGTCTCCTGCAGTAATCGCATACAATACTGTGTGCCGGTACCTCAGTATGGCCGTGCCCGCGCCAACAGCACCCGGGTGCTGGAGCCGCTGGCGGGACAGTCTGTCTTAGCGGTGCAGATGGCTGCCCAGGACCGGGTGATTCGCATCGTGTTCGCTGGCGGTTGCCTGGATCTCTGCCTCTTTGGGTCGCGTAGCAACATAGTGTGGAGGCCTGCTGCGGGAGAGCCTCTCCGCTTCAGGGGAGATGTGCCGTTGCCTGCCCAGCCATCTGCGTGGGTAGCTGCCCGGGACATTCCTGCCTGGCTGCACGGCCAGCAGGACATGCCTCCCTGGCTGGACAAGTATAGCCAGCGGCACCTGGCAGCTACCGGTATCGCTTTGCCGCAATACCTGGCTCAGGTAACAGAGGGCCGGTGTTGTGTGGGACTGATAGACGAACAACCTGCCTTGTGCTGGATGCCGCATCCTCAACTGGAGGAAATGGACCTTGAAGAGGGGCTGCGGCGTTTTCTCAGCCTTTACTGGCAGCAGCAGGACTATGCCACCCGGTATGCCACTGTGGCCCGCAAAGTACAAAGCCGGGAGCGGCTGGCCACGGCCCGCGCCCGGCAGACCACAGAGGCGCTGGAGGCCCTGGCCCTGGCGCGTTCACCGGAAGAGATAGGCCACCTGATGATGGCCCAGTTACATAAGATGGCAACTCCAGCGGATGAAGTGGAATTGGAAGACTTTTACCGGGGGGGTATGCTTACGGTTAAACTGGATGCCCGGTTGTCGGCTGTGGAGAATGCCCAGCTGTGGTATGCCCGGCATAAAACCCGGCAACGGGAACAGGCTCACCTGGTGCAGCGATTACCCCAGCTGGAAACCGAAGCCCGGCAGGCTCAGGCTTGTACCGCTGATTTTGCCGCGGTAACCCGGGCGGAAGAACTACGGGCGTTCTTGAAAAAATGGCCCCAAATGGGTGGCTCGCCTGTCAGCCAGGTGCAGCAGGCGCCGGACTTCCGGCACTTTGTGTGCCAGGGGTATGATATTTATGTGGGCCGCAATGCCCGCAATAATGACCGGCTTACCCAGTCTTTTGCCCGCAAGGAAGACATCTGGCTGCATGCCCGCGAGGCCCAGGGTTCGCATGTGGTGGTTCGCCGGAAAGATAAGCAGCCGGTGCCCCCTGCGGTGCTTGAATATGCGGCCGGATTGGCAGCCTGGTTCTCCAAGCAAAGAGGCAGTGGCCTGGTGGCCGTCATGTATACTCCCCGCAAATATGTGCGCAAGTCCAGGCGCATGGCGCCGGGGCAGGTAATTGTGGAGCGGTCTCAAACCTTATTGGTGCCGCCGGTGGATCCCCAGGAATAAGACTTCCTGGCAGAAATGCTATTCCACCTCCTCCAGCAGGGTGCGGAAGGCCACAAAACGGTCGCGGTAACGCTCCGTATGTTCGGCTTGCAGGCGGGGCGCTTCCAGCCGCTGGTAGTTATTGTAGTCGTCCCAATGCCTGCACAGGTATTGGATATTGAAGGTGGCATGCCCATCTTCCGTTTCGGGGTGCACCAGCCGCTGAATACGGTGACCCGTGAAGTAGCCCGTGGCCAGCACATCAGGGATATGATATGCCCGCATCCACTGCAACCAGTCTTCTGCTATACTGCCTTCTACTTGTACTGTGACGCTGTAAATAACCATGCACCCAAAGTAAGTGATTTCATTTTTGTGTTTTTTGCCTGTAAATAAAAAAAGATGGCCGCTACACAAGGAATCGCCTTTCTGTTGATATTGATTCTGCCCGCTGCTTTGCAGATCCTGTGCCGGCGGGGCCCCCTGGCGGTGCTGGGCCCCGCCGTGTTGTGTTACCTGGCCGGTATGGGTATGGGCGCGCTGGAGTTGCGGCTGCCTGCCGCTCAGACGGAGACCCTGGTGGGGGTGAGTGTATTGCTGGCGCTGCCCTTACTGCTCTTTACTGCAGATGTGCGCAGCTGGCTGCGCTTCTCGCGGGATACCTGGCTGGCTTTTGGGCTGGCGGTGGTCGCTACCATGGCCGCTGCCGCTGTCGCCGGGCGGTTCAGTGCACATCCGGTGGCGCATCACTGGGCCGCTATGCTCACCGCCGTCTATGTGGGAGGTACTCCTAACCTGGCGGCTGTGGGCTGGAGCCTGGGCACGCCCTCTGAACATATAACCCTGATGCACACCACCGATGCGGCCTGCAGTGCGGTATATATCCTCTTTATGATGCGGCTAGCCAGGCCCCTGCTCCGGCATTTGCTGCCGGCCAAGGACCTTCGGGCAGCAGATGCGCTGCCCGCGCAGCGGGCGCCGCTGCCGCCCCTGTTGAGCCTGCAGTCTGCGGTTGCACTGGGGCTGGGTTTGCTGGTAGCCGTACTTTCCTATGGAGGTGCGCTGGGTCTGCTGGCCGTGTGGCCAGACCCTGCTGTGGCGGTGGATAGGGGCGGCTACCTGTTTGCCATGCTGGTGAGCCTGGCCGGGTTGCTGGGGCTGGCGCTCAGCCTGGTGCCCAGGGTGCGTACCCTGCGCGCAAGTGAACCGCTGGGTGAATATGCGGTACTGGTGTTTTGTGTGGCGTTTGGTTCGCTGACAGACATACGGGTGCTGCTGGCCAGCAGTACGGATGCCCTTTTGTTTACGGCAGGTGTGCTCACCGGCACCGTGGTCCTCTACTATCTCCTGTGCATGTTGCTGCGGATAGACCGGGACACTGCCATTATCGTCAGCTGTGCAACTACTCAGGGCCCGGCTTTTGTCTCTCCGGTGGCCCAGGCCCTTAAAAATCCGCAACTATTGGTGCCGGGTATTGCTGCCGGACTGGCCGGTTATGCTGCCGGAACCTGGGCGGGCCTGCTGCTCTATCGCCTGCTCTAGCCGTTGCTTGCTACATATTCCGTGATGCTGCGCATGATCTTGCGCAGGGCGACGTCTATATGTGTGAGGGCGTCCAGGCTTTCATCCTGGTATTTCTTGTACCGGGGGCGCAGCTTTTCCTCGCTAAGCAATCCAAATGTATTGGCCTCTTTCCATTGCTCATAGGTGAGCATGTACTTTTCGTTGAGCGTCTGGGTCTTCAGCGGATCTGTGGTGCGGATGGTATGCAGCCGCAGCAGGTATCTCCCCTCAAAAGCCTGCACTTCCAGCACATAGGTGAAATCGCCTTTACTGAGTTTACCTGTGAGGGTGCTCACGCCCTGGGCTACCAGGTAAAACTTGCCGCTGAATACGTCGTGCGCCATGTCGTCATTCAGCGTGCCTTCTACGGGGGAAGCGTTGGCCAGCAGCCAGCCTTTCACGGCATTGAGTATCCGTTTGGGGCCATATCCGGGCACAGTCACTTCCTGGCTGTAGACCACTTGTCCCTGCCCATCCAGGGGTACCGGCCACGTGGGTTGCTGTGGTTGCCTTCCTGCACCGAGCAGACTCAACATAAGTATCCACTGTATCATACTTCTTAAGAATCAAAGGTAAACATTAAGCTATATAATGAGTTGATATCGAATTATATACGTACGTAATGTGCAAACTAGTGCAGGTAGAACCTGCTATGTACCTCCTGGTCCTGATAACGTGCCCGGAACAGGTATACACCGGGGCTGAGCGCCGGCAGTTCCCACTCGCTTCCGGCTGCCAGCTGGGCCATACACTGCCCCTGTATATTGTATACGGCGGCAGCGGACACCCGGTTGGAGGATCGCAGCCTGCAGGTGGTACCACAGAGTGCGCGCAGTGAGAAGGGAGTGCTCAACATGCTGTGCCGGCTGGTGGCCCACACCACTTGGTTCAGCGCCACTATGCCGTCCAGCTCGGCAGCCAGGCGGTCTGCCGTTTGGCAGGCAGTGGCGTCGGTCACCCGCACATGGCGGATGGTATCCAGGCCCAGGTCTTGCAAGTCATAGCTATCGCCGCCGCTTAAAGCCGGGTCCTGGTAGTCTGTGCCAAAAGCTGCCGTGGGCGTGCGTCCGGCCATTCCAGCGCCGGTCCCGCAATCGTTCGGGAAGGTGTGCCAGGTGAGGCCGTCTGCGCTTACCGCTACCTCCAGCCATTCATCAAAGATGAGATCTTCATTGGGCCCATAGAAAAAGGCGTTCTCGAACACCGTGAGATCCGGCCCTGGTCCATTGATGATAGGTGGATCAAAGGTGACGGCTATCCATCCTCCCCGGCCCAGGGATACCACTTGTTCCGGCGTGCTGGCGGGCGCTGTGGGGGTTATAGGTCCTATGAGCGGTCCCAGCACATTGGCAGGGAAATAGGCGGCTTCCTGCCCAAAGGCTTGCCCGGTGCCAAACTGCCAGTCCAGCACAGCCACCGGCCAGGCCGATTGTGCAGAGGTGGTATTCTGTAGCCACAACAGGGTAGTGGCTGCCAGGAACAGGAAACGCATAGGGGCAAAAATACGGCTAAAAGCGACTGGGAAATCCCACCTTTTTTGGGTAAATTGGTCGTAAATTAAACTTTACGCTTATGGCCAGAGCCTATGAAACTGTGGTGGAAGCCCTGAACGACCTCAAAGCAAGGGGATTTACGACCGATTTTAACCTGGAAGAAAACTGCCTGGTATGTAATCATACGTCACAACGTTATGACAGCGAAGCGTTTGAGGTAGTAGAGTTTTACCGTTTTGAAGGAATGACCAACCCGGAAGACAGCAGCATGCTGTATGCTATCCGCACCCAAAGCGGTCAGCAGGGAGTGTTGCTGACCGCTTATGGGATGTATACCGATAGTATGAGTACCGCCATCCTGGAAAAACTGCGCATGCACTAGTATCCGGGCAGGTACATCTGGCGGTCCGGGTGGTTGCGGTACCATTCGAGGTCATCCAGGCAGCCTACATCCCGCAAAGCGGGGAGTTGTGCCACAGTGGCGCTCAACTGTGTTATATGTGCCAGCGTATGGTGGAGCAGCTGGCCTTCCTGCCAGTATCTGGCGGCCAGCAGATCCGGTGTGGGGTGGTTCATCCCCAGCAGGTAATAGCCTCCGGCCTCGGTGGGGCCCACTACATAGTCATGGGTTTTTAACAGTTCCTGGGCCTGGTAGATCAATTCCCGGGTAAGAGAGGGGCAATCCGTGCCCACTACCATGACAGGGCTGTAGCCCCTGCTGAACCCTTGCTGGAACGCGTGTTGCATCCGCTCGCCAAGGCTCTCGCCCTGTTGCAGGGCTTTTACGTAAACATAATTATCCCAGTGATCCCGGTCATCTATATACAGGTCATAATAAATGACCTTGGGGAGCTGCAGCCCGGAGGTAATCTGGTAGGCGCGGCGGAGCAGCGACTGGTAGATGCGGCAGGCTTCCTGCTCTCCCACGCTGCCGGCCAGGCGTGTCTTGACATGCCCGGGGCGGGCATTCTTGGTGAGCAGGAGCAGAAGAGGCTTTTGCATACAGCTTTTAGGCTGCATCTTCTACGTATGGGCAAGGATAAAGTTACAGGGGCGGGCTATAAAAAGCCGGAACCTTTTGAGGGGTTCCGGCACGAAGAGTGAGCGAAAAAGGTGCCTGTCGCAAGCTCGCAGGGTTATTTCTGCACCACGAAACGGGCGGAGATGGTTTCTCCGTGGGTGTAGATGCGGGCGAAGTATACGCCGTTGCGCAGTTGCTCTGTGTGGAAGCGAAGGGTGTGGTTGCCTGCGGCAAGTGTGCCCTGGTCAATAACGTTTACCACCTGGCCGCTTACGTTGAGGATCTCTACGCGCACGTTGGCAGCGCTGTTGAGCGCAAACGCTACCTGCACCTGGCTGCTGGCCGGGTTGGGGTAGAGCAGCAGGGTGTTTACGAACCGGTTGGCGGCCTCACGGCTTACGTTGGTGCCGGTGGTATACCAGCCGGCCAGCTGGTTGGCCAGGTCGGAGGTAGGGGAGTTGGCCTCGAACACCGTACTGGTGCTGCCGATAAGTACGTTGTTGTTGATCACGATGAGCGAGTCTCCGCCTGCAGTGTTTACGGCGTTGTCTTCAGTAGCGGCATCTGTGATGCGGATCAGCTTGGGATAACCCATCACCACACTGTTCATCAGGCGCATGGAGCTGTTGCGGCGGATGCGCGCACCGGCACCGATAGTGTTGCTGCCAATCCCTGTGCTCACATCGGGGCTGCCATTGAGCGCAGGGCCCACCAGGGTCATGTTGCTGAAGATACAGTTGGTAAAGTATTCCAGGGTGCTGGTGAAGCCGTTCTCGCGGCCGTCGGACTCAAATCCACGGGCTTCTGTATTGGTGATATCAATGGCAAAAGGATCCCGGACGCCTATGCCGAACTGAACTTTGCCGCTGTAGCCAAAGCTGGTGTCAAACTCATCATCATAGGTGCCCAGTGCAATGAGGTATTTGCAGTTAACGCTGCCGCCAAACCATTCAAAGGCATCGTCTGCACCGTAGCTGCACTGGATATACTCAATGGTAGTGCCGCTGCCGACGGCTGCCATGGTCAGTGCATTGATCTCATTGTTGTTCTGCAGCACCTTGCCGCCAAACTCAATGCGGATATAGCGCAGGGTACCGGAGTTGTCCTCATCATCCAGGGTGTTGCCCGCATCTCCGTATCCGTAGGTAAGGAGGTCATTGCCGGCAGGAAACCCTTCCACGGGTGCGTTGTTGCCTATGTTATTGTTGCGAGCACGGCCCAGCAGTACGATGCCTCCGCAGTCAGAAGCTTCGCGGTTGCCTGCTGTGTTGGCGCTGGTGAATATGATGGGGTTGGCGGCAGTGCCCTCGGCTGCCAGTTTGCAGCCGCGGGTAATGACCAGGGTTCCTGCGCCGCGAAAGATTGCGCCCGGAGCAATGGTGAGGATGGCGCCATCCGTCACCAGGATATCATTGGGTATGGAGTAGATCCCTGCGGGTATGGTGCAGCTGGCTGCAATGCGCAGGGTGCCGCTTACGGTGCTGATGCTGACGCTGCCGAATGTGGTGCCGTCCTGCAGGGTGACGGCGGGTGCGCCATAGTTGGTGTTTTGCGGGTCCCAGTTAACCCAGGCGGCATCCAGCCAGGTAGTCCCGGCATTGGGGTCCACAGCCCCGGCATACGTGGTGGTTGTCCAGAAATTATCTATGGAAGAACCGCCTGACGCCTGGAAGATGGCGTGTGTGAAATCTGCATGGCTGCTTACATCCGCATTTGCGTTCGGCTTCCAGTTGGCCACCGCGCGGGTGCTGCTGAAAGCGTTGGGAAAACCGGCGCCTGCATGGTTGTTATAATACAGGTTGTCGGTTTGTGCGAGGCCTTGTGTGGCCATCAGCACCAGGAGCATGGAGAATAGATTTTTGAACATAAAATAAGCATTAGAAGCTATTACAAAATAGCTACCGGGCCATTAAGGGTGCGTTGCACCTGTGTTAAGCTTATGTTATGAAAACCCGCAAAGAGGCTTCTTATTCTTTGGCGCCTGTGAGCTTGAAACGCAGGCCCAGGGAGAAATAAGGCTGCTCAAAGAATCGCAGGACAGACAGGTCTGCACTGTTGCGCGCTGCCTTCAGGTTCTGGTCCGTATCCTGCACATACAACATCTCGGCATTGAGCAGGTTCTGGATACCCAGAGAGAGCTCTGTGTATTTACCCAGGCCTTTGCTCAAGGTGAGATCCAGCATATGGCGGGGCATGATATAGGTGTTGGGAATGAAGACGTTGCCCACAAACGCAATGCTGGGCCCTACCACGTTGTAGGCAACGCTGGCATTGAGCGCCTTGTCCTTGTTGGCATAGAACAAGCCTGCGTTGATCACATAAGAAGATTGCCCTTGCAGGGGGCGGTTCTGTCCGCCCTGCCGGCTGGCGATCGCAGGGTCGTTAAAGGAAACCTCACTCTGGATAAGTGCCAGGTTGGAGATGATGCTGAAGTTCCGTGCGGACCTGGAGATGAACTCCAGGTTTTTGCGCAGTTCCAGCTCCACTCCATAGCTTTGGGCGCGGTCTGCATTGAGGAAAGAGAAGGTGCCAAACTGGGCATTGGCTTCCTGTATGCTTTCGATAGGGTCTTTGAAGTTCTTGACAAAACCACCGATGGTAATCAGTTCCGCAGCAGAGGGGTAGAACTCATAGCGGAACTCAAAGTGGTCAATGGTGGCCGTGCGCAACGAATCGTTGCCCCTGACGTTGAAATTGAAATCGAAGTTATAAAAGTTAAAGGGGGCCAGTTCCCGCAGCTCCGGGCGGTTCACCGTGCGGCTATAGCTGCCGCGCAGCACATGTTTGTCTGAGAACCGGTAGGTGCCTGTGGCTGTGGGCATCCAGATGGAGAAGGGATTGGATACGTTCACAATAGTGGCGTTGCCGCCCCCGGTACCGATGCGTGATTGGAGGCGCTGCTCGCTTTTTTCATAGCGCACGCCGCCAAAAAGCTTGAAGTGGCTGCCCAGCGGCAGCTCCGTGGCCAGATAGCCGGCGGCCACATACATATCGGCTTTATAGGAGTCTTGCGGCTGGGTGATCTCTTCTATACTGAGGCCGCCGCTGCCCTGGAACTTGTCCTCTGCAAAGGCATATTCCAGTACGTCGGTTGTGTATTTGTCCGCTTCGTTCACATAAAGCCGGCTAAAGTCGCCATAAACCCCGTTGGGGCCTGCCTGGTAGATGAGGGCGAATGCGCGGGAATCGAAGCTCCGCTTGCGGGTTTCATAATAGCCGCCATATAACAAACGGGCATCGCGCTTCATGAACTTGAAGTCTGTACGCAGGTTGAGCTGGCCTACATAGATGTCCTCTGTGTTCTTGGCCCAGAACTGGCTGCCTTTCTGCAGGTTGCCGGGAAGCGAGGGCGGCGCCAGGTAGAACGGTGCGTCGCTGTCTTGTACGCGGGAAAGCAACGTCTGGCGCCAGTTAGGGATGTTCTTGCTGCCATAGTTGTAAGCGGCTGTCCAGTCCACCTGGGTATGCAGTCCCTCAAAGGTGTGGTTGCCATTGAGCTGACCGCTGTATACGGTGCGGTTCTCATGATAGAGGGAGTAGCGCAGTTCTTCGGTCTTGTTTCCATCCAGGTTGGCGCCCTGGCGCACAATGCTTTGGGAGGAAGCATTCTGGTTAAAGAAATTCTTGACCTCCAGCTTATGGTTCTGGTTGAAGATAAACACCCAGTTGTGCAGGATGCCGCTGGAAATATTGCGGCTGTAGTTGTCGTCATCCCAGTAGAACTGGGGGATACTGCCGGAGATATAGTCCTCGCGTTTGAGCTGGAAGTAAGTGTGCGTCTGGCTGTAGCGCAGGGTAGTGCTGGTGCCGATGACCATCTTGTTGCCTACCCGGAAGCGTGTACCATAACCCAGGCTGGCGCGGACGTCCGGTGTGGTCTGCTGCATGCGTATGGCCCAGTTGTTATCCAGCGATTTGCCAAAATCGGCCCGGGCTGCCCGGGAATAGCCATTGGCGTTGCGTACGGTGCCGGTGGCAGGCATGGTTTCGGGCACATCGCTGCTGCCGTTATAGAAGCCCAGGGAATATAGCCCGGGCATCTTGTAGCTGCGCACGTCTTCAAAAGTGCTGCCTGGGCGGTAGCTGGTTTGCAGGGAGGCGGTAAACTCGTTCTTCTCCGGCACATTCTTGGTATAGATGCGCACTATACCACCACCCATATCTGCATACAGTTCCGGGCTGGGGCTGCGGTATACCACCACGCGGTCCAGCATGCTGCTGGGAATGGTGTTAAAGGAAAAGGCTCTTTTATCGCTCTCTGTGCTGGGGGCGATCACGTTGTTGAGCATCACCACATTGTAGCGTTCATTCAGTCCTCGGATATTCACAAAACTGCCTTCCATGATGGTGATGCCCGGCAGGTTGCGCACCACATCGCCGGCGCTGCGGGCCTGGCTGTTTTGTATCTGCTGCGCACTGATGCCCGTTTCTATCAGGCTGCTGGTTTTGATGTCTGAGATAAGCGCCACGTTGTTGGTCACCGCCACCCGTTCGGAAACGATCTCCACGGTCTCCATGACCATATTGATGTCCTGCATCTTCACATTGACTTCTGTGAAGGCGCCTTCCTGCACCTGTATGTTATACACGGTGTCAGACCGGTACCCGCCATAGGAAAACACCAGCGTATACACGCCTGGCTGCAGGTTGTCCATTACATAATTGCCTTCAAAGTCTGTGAGGGTGCCCTGCGTAGTGCCGCCTATGGAGACCATCGCCTGGATGAGCTCTTCTCCCGTGACCGCATCGGTCAGTTTGCCACGTATACCTCCCGGACGCTTGTTGTCCTCCAGGTTGCGCGGGGCCAGTTGTATGGTTGCCAGCTCTCCCCCCCGGGTGGCGGGTGGTTCTGCTGCCGGGGTTTCCTGGGTACTGCGCCGGGTGCGGGCATCATTGCTGCCTTGGGCAATTGCGGTTGTGGTAACTGCGCAATACAGCAAAATAGTAGTAACAATCGCTCTTATCAACATGCTCTTCGTGATTCTGATAGATTCAGCGCACAAAGAAACTAAGCCTGAAAACGATTAAGGGCGCGTGTCAGAACCTTTACTAATTAATAACAATTCCGTAACATTCAGGTTATAGCAGACCGGTAACCTGCTCTTGACAACAGAACTAGGCAGATTGCTCCACCAGCCGGATAATGTTCAGCATATTCTGTTTCTCAAGATAATAGTACGTGTGTTTGCCCACGCGGTAATGCTCCAGTACGCCTTTATCTCTCAGGATCCCCAGGTGGTGAGAAGCCACTGCCTGTTCCAGCCGCAGTTTCTCATAGATCTGCGTTACTGTCATCCCTTCTTTCTGGTGAAGCAGATCTACAATGGCCATGCGAATGGGGTGTGCAAGCGCCTTGAGCACATTGGCATATTTATCCAGGAGTTTGGTATCTGTGCGCTCCAGCAAGGTGGGGTCTTGCATGTATCTTTTAGATTAGTGTTGTTGACAAAAAATAGGACAAATGCAGTGTGGTGAATTATCTGCAAAGCTATATGTACTGCAAGTAAGCAAACAAAATCAAGCAACCCGCAAACACACGACTGTGTGCCATTATTTGCCCATGAAAGGCCAAAAACGGGGGACAAAAATTTAACTGAAGCTTACCAGCACCTGATTCTTCTCCACAGCCTGGCCCTGGCTCACCGGTACTGCCGCCAGTGTACCCTGGGTGGGGGATTTAATAACATTTTCCATTTTCATGGCCTCCAGGATGATCAGGGGTTCCCCCTTCTCCACAGCCTGGCCGGGTTGCACCAGTATTTCCTTGATGAGGCCCGGCATAGGCGCTTTCAGTTCTTTCACTACCTGGCTGGCCGCAGGGTCTATGCCTATGGTCTTGAGCAACCGTTGTCCCAGGGTTTCATAGCCTGCCGCCAGGGTCTTGCCGTTGAGGGAGAGGTACACCAGGCTTTTTTCGGGATCATGCTTGCGGAGCACCAGCTCCCAGGTTTTGCCATTGACTTCGGCCTGCCAGGTATAGTTGTCCTTACGGACCCAGTTCAGGGCACTTGGCTGACCATCTACCCATATCTGGTGCACGTCCTGTAGTACCTCGTGAGTGGTGCCGGCTAGGGTTACAACTGTCATCTTGCGCTGTGGTTTTGGTTAACTTTGAGGGCTTGGCCCGCCCGTTGAGGCGCCTGGTTTTCCGATCCAAATATACGCCCAAAACCCTATGCGCCTTCCTGTCGCTCTTGTCTTCTGTAGTATCCTGCTGGTGGCCGGGTGCAAAAAAAGCAAGTCCCTGCAAAAACACTCCCCGGTAGTAGTACCTGGAGCCACTGCTGTTGCCCCTTCCTGGTTACCCTCAGCGGAAGCGCCCTTGCGTCCTGCACAAACCCGCTATTTCAGATTGCTGCATACCCGTCTGGATCTGCTGCCCCGCTGGGACCGCCGCGAGCTGGAAGGGACCGCCATACTGTGCCTGACCCCCTGGTTTCGGCCGCAGGATACCCTGGTGCTGGATGCCAAAGGCATGCATATCCACGAACTGGCGCTGTTGCTGCCCACCGGCCCCAGCCCCCTCAGCTACCGGTATGATGCAGACAGCCTGCGCCTGCATATTGCTCTGGGAAGCCTTTTTACCCGCACGGATACCCTGGAATTGCAGGTGCGTTATACTGCACGCCCCTATGCGCTTAGACTGCCGGGGTCGGAAAGTATTGCAGATGCCCGCGGGCTGTATTTTATCAATCCCGATGGCCGCCATCCGCTGAAGCCCACCCAGCTCTGGACACAAGGCCAGCCGGAGTCTGCTTCCTGCTGGTTTCCTACCCTGGATGACCCCGCACAGCGTTCCACACAGGAAGTGCGCCTCACTGTGCCGGACAGCATGCTTACCCTTTCCAACGGCCGGTTCCTGGGCGGTGTTCCGGCTGGTGAGGGCCTCCGCACAGATACCTGGCGGATGGATCTGCCCCATCCGCCCTATCTGTTTATGATAGCTGCGGGCAAGTTTGCACGGGTGCAGGATACCTGGCGGGATGTGCCGGTAGACTACTATGTAGAGCCTGCGTTTGAGCCGTATGCCCGGCTGGTCTTCGGTCATACGCCGGAGATGATAGAGTTCTTTTCCACCCTGTTCGACTTCCCTTACCCCTGGCCCAAATACAGCCAGATTGTGGTGCGGGATTTTGTTTCTGGTGCTATGGAGAATACTACCGCCACCGTGCACAACGGCAACCTGCAGCACGATGCCCGCCAGCACCTGGATGATACCGAGGAAGATTACATCTCACACGAGCTGTTTCACCAGTGGTTTGGCAATGTGGTCACCTGCGAGAGCTGGGGACAGCTGAGCCTGAATGAAGGACTGACTACCTATGGAGAATACCTCTGGCGCGAATACAAGTATGGCAAGGATTATGCGGATGTACAGTTTGAGGAGTCTCTGCGCGGGTACCTTGCCGAGGCGGAAGGCAAGCGCGAACCTGTCATCCGTACCCGGCACAACAGCCCCGGCGATATGTTCGACAGCCATAGCTATTCCAAGGGTGGCTGTGTGCTGCACCAGCTGCGCCAGTATATGGGCGATGACGCCTTCTTTGCCGGCTTGCGGCTTTACCTGCACCGCCATGCGTTCCAAAGTGTGGAGGTGCACCAGCTGCGCATTGCGTTTGAGGATGTGCTGGGGGAGGACCTTAACTGGTTCTTTGACCAGTGGCTGTTGCAGCGCGGTCACCCGGAACTTACTGCCGCTTACCGCTATGACTGGAATGCCGGGCAGCTGGTGATCAACGTGAAGCAAACCCAGGACCTGCGGTACCAGCCCCTGTATCGCCTCCAGTTCCTGGCGCAGGTGGATGGCCACCTGGGCACACAGTTCTTTCCCCTGGAGCTTACCCGGCAGGATACCACCTTCCGCTTGCCCTATCCCCGTCCCGAGAAGGCTTCCGGCGGCGAGGAAGACCTGCCCTCTTTTATCTATAATGCAGACCTGGACAGCCGTCACACCCTGCTGGGCACGCTCAAGGATGAGAAACCTTCCCGTTGCTGGGTCTATCAGCTAACCAATGGCCGTAATTTCAGCCAGACGCTGGATGCCCTGGAACAGGTGGCGCTCCTGGCGCCGGGTCCCAAGGCTGCCCAGGCCCTGTGGCAGGTGCAGCGGCACCCCGGCTGGCACCTGCGAAACATGGCGCTGGAAGCGCTCGGCGACTTTTATGGCCCAGACAACCGCCAGGCGTGGCAGGACAGCCTGGAGACTATATATCGCAGAGATCCGCAGCCTGCGGTGCGCGCCACGGCACTGCGCTTGCTGGCAGACCTGGGGGCTGTGGGAGACGAGCTCCTGCCCGAGGACCGCCTGGAACCGCTGCGCAAAGTCCTGCGAATGGGTATGCAGGACAGCAGCTACCAGGTAGTGGCGCAGGCGCTAATGGCCCTCAGCACGCTGGATTCTGCGCAGGTAATGACATATACCTTGCCCGTAGCTGATTACCCCAGTGAGATCATCCAGCAGACGGTGACCGATATCCTGCTGGAACGCAAGCATCCTATGGTGAATGACTATGTGGTCAAATGCCTCTGGCGTATGCCCGGCTATGGCCGTATGTTCATTATCAACAGCTATGTGGCCTATGCAGAGGACCGCAATGATGCAGAAATAGAAGCCGTGCTGCCCGTGCTGAAATACACCGCGCAGGAAGATCCCCTGTGGTTTATGCGCTATACCGCCGCCCGGGCGCTGTCCGAGCTCAGGACCCGCCGCCCGGAACTGGCTGGGTGGCTGAAACAGCTGAAAGCCCGCGAGACCGATCCCAAGCTCAGGAATTTGCTGGACACATTCTAGCTGTATGCTGCGCATAGCTTACCGCGATTCCTATACCTATCCTTTGCCGGAGGGACATCGCTTCCCTATGCGCAAGTACGAACTGATCCCCCAGCAGCTGCTGTGGGAGAACAGCATCCGGCCGGAACAGCTTTTTGCCCCCGAACCACTGACCGAAGCCCAGGTGCTGCGGGTGCATGAGGCTGCTTACGTGCAGCAACTTGCACAGGCTACGCTGGAAAAACGTGCGGAGCGCCGCCTGGGTTTCCCGCAAAGCCCGGCGCTGTACCGCAGGGAAACGGAGATCTGCGGGGGTACCTGGCAGCTCTGCGAATATGCTCGCCAGCATGGTGTGGCCTTTAATGTGAGCGGAGGCACCCACCATGCCTACCACAACCGGGGAGAGGGATTTTGTTTGCTCAATGACATTGCACTGGCTGCCCGGCTGCTGCTGGATGCCGGCCTGGCCCGGCAGATACTGGTCATAGACCTGGATGTGCACCAGGGAAATGGCACGGCCGCCATTTTTGTACAAGAGCCCCGTGTATTCACTTTCAGTATGCATGGCCGGGCCAATTATCCCCTGCCCAAGGAAACCAGCGACCTGGATGTGCATTTGCCGCCCGGCACCTCGGATGCGGAGTACCTGGCCGAACTGGCTGCCCATTTGCCCCACCTGTTGTATAGCCTGCGGCCCGATCTTGCCTTTTACCAGGCGGGCGTGGATGTGCTGGCTACGGATAAGCTGGGGACCTTGTCCCTTTCCCTGGAGGGGTGCCGGCAACGGGACCATTTTGTCTTCAGTCAGTGCCGGCAGGCGGGTGTGCCTGTGGTTACCGTCATGGGCGGGGGCTATAGCCCCCGCCTCCACGATATTGTGGAGGCCCATTGCAATACCTACCGCACAGCGATCGAGATCTACGGCGGGTAGACCCCTCAGGAGGGCACTGATATACCAATTTACACCTCCACCAAACAAGATATTGCTCTACATTTCTGCCCAAAATGGCCTTACAGAAAAGGGCGAAACCGTGGGGCTTGCCGCGCAGGCGAACAGTCAAAAACACCAATTCCATTGGATCGGTATCCTTTGCCAGATCCGGGATGAGCAGCGTTCCGGATCTGGCAGCAATTGCCGCCCGGCAGGGGCCTTGAGCTTTTGCTTCTTTTGGGTCAAGCCAAAAGAAGGCCACCCGCAGGGGCCAGGCGAGTTTAGATGCGGGAGTGGTTATCCTTGAGAGGGGAACTGGTGTGAGCTGTTGTGTAAATTGTATACTATTGCCCTCAGGAGAGTACGGCGGCGGCCTGGGCAGCCTGAATGCCCCTATACTGCGCTTCCTCGAAAATAGAGATACCCGAAACATCCGTGTGGGCCAGGTGCAGGCCCTGATGCGGTTGTTTCAACTGCTCCCGTGCGGTGCCCCAGAGATAGCCGGGCGTGGGGGCCACCATGCCATGTCCCCATACCCAGATATCCATGCCTGTCAGCAGGCTGCGGATGTCCGGATGCATAGGTTGCAAGTCTTCCAGGATACTGGCTGCCCACTGGCGGTGGCTCCGCCTAAAGGCTACTGCCCGGGCTTCCTGCGGCGGCAGGTCTGTCAGTGGATAATAGTAGGTGAGGGTTACCTCTTTCCGGTAACCTTGTAACAACTGGTGGTTGGCCAGTACATACCCTACACCCTTTCCCCGGTAGTTCACATTGTCCCAGTGCATCGGTTCGCCCTGGTGGGCGGGTTCGTGTTTCAGGTGAAGCTGGGCCACCACCCAGGGGGTATGCAATAGTTTGGGGACCGCAGGCGCCTCCGGGTAAATGTACGGCAGGGTGTGCAGGGGGCTGGCATAAATAACCTGCCGGCAGCGATATCCCTGTGCCTTTTGGGTATCCGGCAAAAAAACGCTGACCTCCCATCCGTGGGTGGTGCGTTGTAGGTTATAGACCAGGCTGCGCACCTGCATATGGTCTTGTACCCGTGCGGTGAGATACCGGGCTAGGTGGGCATTGCCCATAGGCCAGGTGAGTTCCGCGTCTTCCGGGGCATTGGCCGCCTGCCCGCGGCGACCCGCCAGGTAGTGTAGCCCGGCCCAGGTGGAGGTCTGTGCCAGCGTGCTGCCGTAGTCGTCGCGGCAGCAGTAGTCGAGATACCATAGCAGTTCCGGACTATGATACCCTGCTTGCTGCAGATATTGCGCCAGGGAGAGGGTATCCAGCGCTTTGGGGCTTTGCGGTGAGGAGAGGTCCAGCGGAATGGCAAAGTGAGGTGTGCCCTGGCTGTCCCTGGCCTCGCGCAGGGTCTCTACGTGGCTGAAAAAGCGGGCGTATTCCTCCCGGGTTTGTTCCGTAATGCCCCGCATGGGTATCAAGCCTTTTTGCCAGGTTCCCCGGTACCACAGCCGTTCCTGCGGGGCATGGCACAGGGCCCGTTCGTCAAAAACCGGTAAGCCGCCGGCATAGTCTGTGATAAGGCCCATTTCTTCAAGCAATTCCCGTACGTGAACGGACTCCGCATTGGGAACAGGCAGGTAATGTGCTCCCCAGGGGTAGGCAGTGTGTGCGCTATGTCCTGCCCGGCTGTTCCCTCCGCTCTCTGCCTCCAGTTCCAGCAAACGGAAGGGGATGCCCTTCTTTTCCAGCGCATAGGCGGCGCTTAGGCCGCTGATACCTGCACCCACGATGATCACGGGGATCTCTTCCCAGTGTGCGGGCTTCGGGAACTGTCGCTTGCGGAGCAGATGCCCGGCCTGTGCGTCCGGCCCCAGGAGATAGCCGGGGATATCCGTTTCCTGCGTTTCCCCGCAGGCGGCCAGCAGGGGCGCTATCCCCAGGGCGGCAGCGGTGTGCAGCCCCCGTTTCAGGAACTGCCTTCGGCTATACTCAGGGGTTGGCATAGCGGCTCCATTCTTCTTCAAAATACTGCACCAGCACCTGTGTGCTCAGCCGGTTGACCTCTACCGGCTGGCGCGCCATATCCGGGGGGAAATTGCACATGGCGACAAAGGTGGATGCTGTGAGGAAACGCAAGTTGGGCGGCAGGTGCCCCGGGCGAGGGGGTTCGTGTCCGGCCAGTACAAATCCCCATTCCCCAAAAGAGGGTACGTAGGCATGGTAGGGCAGGGTGTGGAAGCCCGCCGCCGCAATGGTGCGTTCTACGCACCAGAAGGCCTTGGGGGCAAAATAAGGGCTGGTGCTTTGCACCACAAAGACCCCGCCTGGACGCAGGATGCGGTGCAGGCTCTGGTAAAAATGCTGGCTGTAGAGCTTGGCAATGCTGAAGCTCGTGGGGTCCGGAAAGTCTATGATGATGACATCGTAAGTGGCGGCGGCCGATCTCACCCAGTGAAAGGCATCCGTGTTGACGATACGCAGCCTGGGGCTTCCCAGGCTCTCACTGTTAAGCCGTGCCAGTTGCCCTTTGCCGAAAAGGCGGGTCATCTCCGGGTCCAGTTCCACCAGCGTGATGCTGTCTACGCTGGCATGGCGCAATACCTCCCGCACAGCAAAACCATCCCCTCCGCCCAGGATAAGTACCCGGCGCGGTTGCGGGGTGCTTACCATTGCCGGGTGCACCAGGCTCTCGTGGTAGCGGTATTCGTCGGCGCTGTCGAACTGCAGGTTGCCGTTCAGAAAGAGGCGGTATCCTTTATTACTATGGGTGAGGACGATGCGCTGATAGGGCGTGGTGCGGGCCGTGACCACGTGGTCTGCATAGGCGCTGGCTTCTGCCGCATACTGGATGTCCTGCGCCCAGATGAACCCACCCAGCAGCAGCAGCCATACCAAAGCCCCGCCGGCATAGTGGCCTGCCAGTCCTTTGAGCTGTCCCCGGAAGTAGTAGATGGTCCACAGGGCCACGGTGGTATTGAGCAGGCCGAAGAGCAGCCCTGTGCGCAGGATGCCCAGGTGCGGGATCAGCAGCAAAGGGAACAGGATGCTGGCCAGCAGGGCCCCGATATAGTCAAATGTGAACACATGGGCTACCAGGCTGCTGAAGGGATAGCGGTCTTTGAGAATGCGCATCAGCAGGGGAATCTCCAGCCCTACCAGCGTGCCGGTGAGGAAAAGAAGCCCGAAGAGCAGGCCCTGGAAGCCTGTGCCTACATTGAACAGTACGAACAGCAATGTGGCGCTGAATCCGCCCACCAGCCCCACCAGTAACTCTACGCGGATAAAGGTGGCCAGCAGGGCAGTCTGCACATAGCGGGAGAGGAAGCTGCCCACGCCCATGCTGAACAGGTAAACCCCGATCACCAGTGAGAACTGGGTGATGCTGTCGCCCAGCAGGTAGCTGGCCAGTGTGGCACTCAGCAGCTCATAGACCAGTCCGCAGGTACTGATAACCAGGGCCGATAACAGGAGCAGCCTGCCCATGTACTAGCCGCGGATGGCAGAAGCAATGATATGCGCCATGCTCAGCAGGAACATGCCGATGAGGACGGCCACCGCCACATTCTGTTTCTCTGTGACCTCATGCCATAGTTTCTCTGGCGTGAGCAGCTCCAGGATGAGGAAGGCCATCACCAGGATGAGCAGGCCCAGCCCGGAGAAGACAAGTGCATTGAGTACGTAATCCCAGTGTATCATGGTGATATATAGTTACTTGTGGTGATAGGCGCCTGCGGCACCCGGTTGCGCATGTGTGGCCTGCGGTCCTGCCAGCAGGTACCGGATGATACTGAAGCCACGGGCATTGGTCAGCCAGAAGCCGCCCAGCAGGGCTATGGCGAAGACGATGTAGAACTTACGCATGGGGGTAGGCAGGTGATTTAGTCGCCGGAAGCATAGGGGTTATAGTCGCTTTCTGCCCAGCGCCTGCGCTCGAATAACAGCGAGCGTATGCGGTAGACGACAGGCAACAGGCAGAGGACCAGCACAGCCAGGAAGAAGTTACCATAAGGACTTACGCCGCGCACTACACTGACCTGTAGTCCTTTGGGGCCGTTCTGCGGCATGATCACGAAGATCTCCAGGTGATAGGTGCCCTGGGGTACGTTGTTGATGAGCGAAGAAGCCCGCTGGCTGCCTTCGCTCCAGCTGCCTTCTGAGTCTACGCCTGAATAATACTCCATGTTCTCCGCTACCTCGAACGAGGCGCCCGTCTGCTCATTTACCAGGGTATAATAGACCTCTGCCCAGTTATTGCTGAGCCCCGGCATTTCGGTGTTGATCTCGATATTGTCGGTTTCCCCGGTTACCCCGAAAGGGGCAGAGATATAAGTGGGGAACGAATCTGTGGAAGCGCTTCCCTGTATGGAGAAGCCCGTACTCCGCTGGGTAAAGTTGAGCTCACTACGAAATGCCACTTCCTCTTTTGCACGAATGGCAGAGATCGCCTGGAGCACGATGAGAGCCACCACCGCCAGGAGGCACGTGAGGGTCATGGCACGCACCGTGCGCTTGTGCGGATTGGGCTGCGACGGCGCCACTCCTTTGACGGATGGCAGCTTGAGGTGGGGTATGGTTTTGCAGGCTGCCCGCAGCTCTGCCCGGCTGATATACCGGCCATGCGTCCAGGCAGTTTCTTCCTTGTTGGATTCTACATTCAGGTTATAGGGCGGGCAGATATAATCTGCAAAAGAACCCTTGTCTCCCACCCGGGCCCGCCAGTAGAACTCTCCCAGCACATAGGTAGTCTCATAGTGGCCCTTGTGATAGAGCTTGTAATACTTTTTCTGCCAGGACTGCGTCTGGTTGGTGGGATGCAGCTCAAAGTGCGACGTCAGCGGCTCATTGAGGAGGAAATGCCCTTCATACTGGGACAGCCAGCGGAACCCGTAGCGGGGGTTGTACAGCAGCAGTTCTTCCCAGCTGTATTTCCATTTCACGTCCTTTTTGATCTGCATCCCGATGATTTCCCACTCATGGCCGTCGAACTGCACCCGGCTGCCCAGGGGCAGCGTAGGTTTCTGCGCATTCTTTTGCGCTTCAATGACCTTGTACTCCGGCGTGTTGACGTCTATCAGGCTGTTGCAATACTGGCAGGCCAGGGTGACGGTGTGGCCGGGAGCCCTCAGTTCCAGGCTGCCGCCGCAGTGGGGGCAGCTGAAGGTGCGTGCATATTTGGCAGAAGTGGTCATGGCTCAGAACTTCCAGCCATGCAGGCTGCGCAGGTTGTGAAGGTTCAGGGAATCGAAATGCACGTACCTGCCCAGGTACAAGCGGGGCGCTTCTTCGCCTTTGGGGTAATCCAGCGTGGCAAAACGCTGATGCTGCCCGGCCAGGTCTACCACTGTGGCCTGGTCCTCCGGCGCAAGCCGGAACGGTAATTCGCCTTCTATACCGGCGTAGGTGATCTTTTTGAAGTCGATAGGGATATACTCAATGCCTGCCAGCTTCTGCCATTTACCCAGCTTCAGCTCGCTGAGCGGGGGAATAGGCGGGTTATCTTTGGCCGGGAAGCTGAGCATCCAGAAGCCCTGGGCCTCGGCCAGCCAGCCGATGGTGTCATTGGCAAAGTAGAGGTACCACTCGTTCCACATGCCGCTGTGGTACTGCACCTTGAGCCTGCCGACCACCTCAAAAGCCTTGCCGTCATACTTGCCCGTGGCGCCCGTTTGCAGCGGGCTGTTGTCGTCCGGCATATCTGCCACGGTGCCCAGCGCCCGGGTGTAGTCGTCCACCCGCACCAGCATACTGCCGCAATGCGTGCAGACGCAGTTGACCGAAAAACGGTCTTTGAATCGCACGGGGCCGCCACAGTTAGCACAGGTAGTGGTCATGCCTGCAAGATACGGAATCTCATTATTGCAGTATATAGGTGGGGCTATCCTTTGGTATGCCTGGGGAACCCAAACCGTCATGCCGAACTGGTTTCGGCATCTCCCGCACGCGTCATCCTGAGCGCAGCGAAGGATCTCTGTCCTCCCTGCGGGTGGGGGTGGGGGAGGGTCTTATGGGCCCCCCTTAAATACAAAACCCGGGGGTCTCCCGGGTCTTTGTGCTTGTTTGTTGGAGGGGGGCGGGCGTCTACTTTTGGGTGAGGCGCTCGATCAGTTCTTTATAGGTGGCCAGCATTTCTTTGAGGGTAGTGATCTCTTGGTTTTTGGACGCGATCACTTGTAGTGCAAGTTCCAGGCTCTGGGTCATGGTTTGCGCGCTGTGCTCGGTAATAGTGCCGTGGTTATTATTGATATAAAGAGTAATTCCCTTTTCTTCATATAGAAGGTCTGCTATATCAATTTCAAGGACCTCTCCCAGCTTCATAAGGCGTTTGATATTGGGGCTGGTCTCACCTCGCTCAATATTGCTGTAGGATGCCTGGCTAATCCCTAATTGCTCTGCCACATATTCTTGAGATAGTCCTTTGGCTTCTCTGGCCTGCCGTATTTTCTCTCCAATCATCATTGTTATCAGAAATTATCAGCTAAGCTAATAAACAATTGACACCTATGCAAGTATTTTTACTAAAAATCCGGGGTTAAAGCTGTTTTTTGTATATTGAAGGATATAGTTATAGACTTATGAAAACACTTATACTTACTTGCTTGTTCTGGATGGGGGGATTGGCGGCTTATGCGCAGCCTACGGAATGGTTTCCTGTGGGGGCGGAGTGGTATTATGGTGCAGGTGATAATTATAATGGAGGCACGGGTTATTTGTATATGACTGTAGAGAAAGATACAATATATGCAGGTGAGCTTGCCCGGAAGATGTTGAAATACGAGTTTTATGACGGCCGGGGGATTGTCAAGAGGGATACATTCTATCTCAAGATTATCGGTGATACCGTATGGGTATATCATCCAGATTCTGCAAAATATAACCTGCTATATAACTTTGATGCACCTATTAATACTCGATATAATGTACCTCCCTATAACTTTTATTTTGGTTCTTGGCCTGATGGGTATAGTACCATCCGGTATAGATATAAGGTTGTTGAGCATGGTGTAGAAGAATTAAATCAAGTAATGTGGGATTATATTAAAGTGGAGAACTTTGAAGGGATGGGGTTTTCTGAATATGCTATAGAGAGGATATATAAGTATATTGGAAACACAGGGGCACCTTTTCCTCAGTTTTATATAATTGATGGAGGGGCAGTGGAGCTATGCCGGTGTTTTATAGATGAATCTACATCAACAGAGATTCATTTTTCGGATATGCCCTGTGATTATACGAATGCCACTGTATCTAGAGCATCATACAAGGCATCGGCTGGAAAATCTATGAAGTATTATAGACGGCAAGAACAAATCATGGTGACTAATCTGGTTTGGTTGCCTAATAGTAATAATATCTTAAGTGTATTTGATGGAAGTGGAAAATGTTTGTTGCGTCGGCAGATAAAGAGCGGGCAAGAATCCTATGTTTTACAGGAGAACCTGCTGGCGCCTGGAATATATATTGTCTTGTTTAATGACCAAAATTTAAAAATACCTGTTCAATAAAATAGACTTATGAAAACACTTATACTTACTTGCTTGCTCTGTGTTACGGGATTAATGGCCAGAGGACAGGATTTTAATTTTGCGCCAGTAGGGGCGGAATGGGAGTATACTTATTATGAACACCAAATGGGTCCAATGGTAGCGAATTACGTTTCTGTTAAAGATACTATTGTTAATACAAGAGCATGTAGGAAGGTACAGAGAAGTGGACAATCTGATTTTTTGATTCTTAATGTAGATCCCGATACAAAGCGAGTTTATCATTATATACCGCAACTCGACGAATTTGGTTTATATGCAGACTTTTCCTTAGAAGTGGGAGATACACTCAAGAGACAAGAATATAGTCTTGATTGTATGATGGAGACAAAGATGCTTAAGATAGATGCTATTATAGAGCAGAATATATTTGGAAAGGACTATAAATTCTTTCAATTCTCAGATGAATTTGTTCATGTCTCTGACTGCGAGAGGTCTGGGCTTGATGATCAATCAATATTTAGGCTAGCTTGCCCTATTTATTCTTATGTTGGGATGTCAGAACTATATGGATTTGTTGGATTTATTACTCCTATGTATAATCCAGAAGGAACTTATGGATTGATTCGATATTCATTCTTAGATGAAGATTTTGTTATTCCTTGTTCAACTGTACAACGGAAGCCTGTTGGGTATTCTACGGCTAAGGTATTATATAATAGAGATGAATTAATTATTCAGTCTTTAGACTATTCTAATAAGTTAGAAATTAGGAGTGCCGTTGGGTCATTACTTTATAGTGATAGATTCTACGACTCAAAGAAAATTTTAGATCTAGATTTCTTGCCTAATGGGGTATATATAGTGACGGTTAATAATTCTCAAACTAAAATATTGGTTACAAAATGAAGAGCTTAATTCTTTCATATTTATTGTTATTCCCTTTTGTATTATCAGCACAGGTGATTTGTCTATATGATAGTTCTGAGACACTTGGTGAGGAGCCGCAAGCCAATACCTCATGTGAAGTTTCTCTTAATTATGCACCACTTGTTTCTAGCCACCATCCCAATCTAACAGTAAGAGTTATGGTTCATGTCCTGCAGAAGCCTGGCTGCGGCTCTGGAGGAGTATATAGCGATAGTACATGCAAGAATTATTATGATACCGGAAACCCATCTACATCTACCTACCCACTTATCTATAACTACTTAGATAGTATAAACGGTATAAATAAACGTCTTAAAGATTTGCATACCCATTCCTACCCTAGTTGGACGTCTTCTGCTCCATATATACAGGACTCAAGAATACGGATTTACCTACATGGGATAAAGTATCATCAAACTGAACACTTGGATCCCATAAACCATAATAATATAACTTTTAAGTACGATGCAAGTACTATAAATTCTTGTACTGGCAATAACTATCACCCTCAAGGTTTATTCAAGAATATATATGGATTAGTTCAGTTTACGCTTTTCCCGCAGTTCGTTACAAATGATACTAATCTATCTACCCTTGAAAAAGATAGTTGCTTGCATATATTTCTTTTTGGAACACCTCATCTAATTTCTGCATTTAATACCCTAGAC
>JAHBTG010000003.1 GCA_019638695.1 Bacteroidota bacterium
TGGCCTCCATCGGGGAAAAGCTCAAGTTCCGTATCAACTATGATACTGAGGCCACATTTGGTTTTGAGAACCAGATGAAGATCAACTACCAGGGCAATGAGGATGATATCATCAAGGCCATAGAGGCCGGGAACGTGAGCATGCCCATCAACGGCACACTGATCACCGGCGGGCAGAACCTATTTGGCGTGAAAGTGGTCACACAATGGGGGCCGGTGTGGGTGACCACACTGGCCAGTATCCAGCGCGGTAAAACGGAAGAAGTGAGTGTGCGCGGCGGGTCCCAGGAAACCCAGTTCCTGGTAGAGTCTGCCCAGTATGACATGAACCGCCATTTCTTCCTGGCGCATCACTTCCGCCACCTATATGAGCAGAACCTGCGCAACCTGCCGCTGGTTAACAGCCCCATTAACATCAACCGGGTGGAGGTATGGGTAACGAATAAATTTAACCGGGATAATACCAACACCCGTAACTGCGTGGGATTGCCAGACCTGGGCGAGAATGCACCGCTCCCCAGTGCAACAGACCCCCAGACGGGCGCCAGCAGCCCCCGCGGAGGACGGCTATTGCAAACAGATCCTACCATTATCCAAACCAACCCGGGATTTAATTCTCCCGATAACAGCGCAAACTCTCTCTACCAGACCATCAACAGCACACCCGGCACCCGGGAGCGCACCACCGTCAAAACGGCCCTCACCAGCCTGCAACTGGTAGAAGAACAGGATTTTGAGATATACCAGAACATGCGGCGGCTGAACGAAACGGAATACACGCTCAACCGCCAGCTGGGTTTTATCTCGCTCAACTCCCAGTTACAGGATGATGAGGCGGTATATGTGGCTTTTGAATATACCCTGGCAGGCGACCAGCGGGTCTTCAGGGTAGGAGAATTTTCGATAGACCAAACGGAGAATCAGACCGCCCCCACAGTCATTTTCCTGAAAATGCTGAAGCCCGGACGGCAGGCGGTCACCACCAATGACGGGCGCCAGTTCCCCACTTGGGACCTGATGATGAAGAACGTCTACAGCATCGGCGGGTTCAACATCCAGCCGGATGGTTTCAACTTCGAGGTATTCTACCAGAGCACAGACGGCAGCGGAGATATCAACTACCTGCCGGGCAGCGATGTGGCCAACCGCCCGCTCATGCAGGTATTCGGCATAGACCGCCTGACGAATAACAGCGAACTGGGGCCAGACAGCCGCTTTGACTTTATCCCCGGCATTACCATTCTGCCAGACAAGGGAGTGATGATCTTCCCGGTGCTGGAACCGTTCGGGCAACACCTGGCCAACCAGTTTCGCAACAACCGCACGGAAGACTCTATCCGCTACGCCTTTACCCCGCTCTACCGCCGCACACAGCAGGACGCCATCCAGTTCTCTCCCCAGCTCAACCGCTTCCGCATGAAAGGCAAGTACGCGGCAAAGTCCAGCTCCGAGATCTACCTCAATACCGTGCAGCTCACACCCGGCTCCGTAAAAGTATTGAGCGGTGGGCGGCAACTGATGGAGGGTGTGGACTATACCGTAGACTACCAGATAGGCAAGGTAACCATTATCAACCCCGGTATCCTCTCCAGCGGGCAGGACATCAGCGTGAAGTTTGAGACCAATACCCTGTTCGGGATAGACCAGAAGACGATGCTGGGGGCACGGGTGGAATACCGCGTGAATAAAGATGTGCAGTTTGGCACCACCGTCCTGCACCTCAATGAGCGGCCGCTGATCAATAAGATCATCATTGGCGAAGAGCCTATTTCCAATACTGTTTACGGTTTCGATGCGGCCATTCGCAAAGAAAGCCGGGCGCTTACCAACCTGCTGGACAAGCTGCCCTTCTTCGATACCAAGGCGCCGTCAGACATCCAGTTCAACGGGGAGTTTGCCCAGATACTGCCCAATATGCCCCGCCAGGTGCGCACAGATAATGAGAACGGCATTGCCTATATAGATGATTTTGAGGGCGCCCGCAACACCATAGACCTCATGGGTTTCACCTTCTGGAAGGTAGCCAGCCGCCCCAGCCACCGTTTCCCGCTGGAAGGCGGCGATATATTGTCCAGCGGATACCGCCGGGCCAAGCTGGCGTGGTATATGATAGACCCGGTGTTCTTTGACCAGCCCCGCCAGTTTGGGTTCGATGAAAGCAGCGCCAGCCTCAACGATCACTACACCCGCCGGGTAAGCCCCATAGAAGTATACCCCGGGCGGGACTTCAATGCCGGCAACAATATCCTCACCACCTTTGACCTGCACTACTGGCCGGAACGCCGGGGGATGTACAACCTGGAGAGCAGGGCCAGCAGGCTAAACCCCGATGGCACCTTTACCAACCCGGATGATAACTGGGCGGGCATCATGCGCCGAACCGCCAGTAACACAGACTTTGAGGCCGCCAACTTTGAGTTCGTGGAGTTCTGGATCATGGATCCCTACCTCAACAGCCCCAGCCATGAGGGAGGCGACCTCTATCTGAACCTGGGACGCGTGAGCGAGGACATCCTGAACGACGGCAGCCTGAGCGCAGAGCATGGCCTGCCCGCACGCCAGGATCTCAAAGACCAGGGAATAGGCTTCACCGAAACAGACTGGGGGCGCATCCCCAGCCAGCCGCCACCCACCAGCGCATTCGATAACAGTCCGGACGCCCGCGCCCTGCAGGATGTGGGACTGGATGGCCTGCAGGATGGCGAAGAGCAGCAAAAGTTTGCCGCCAAACTGGCCGAAGCTCAGGCGGTACTCAACGGCGAGGCTTACGCCGTGCTATCCAATGACCCCTGTTCGGATAACTATGCACACTTCCGCGAGGAATCGCGCTATGGCAATGGCACCCCCATACTGGACCGCTATGAGCATTTTAATGGTGTGCAAGGCAACAGCCCCCTGAACGAGGCCGGGGCGCAGTTCAGTAAAATGGCAACACCCAACCCGGATATTGAGGACCTGAACTCCGACGGCAAGATCTCCAGCGAGGAGCAGTTCTATGAGTACCGCGTCTCCATGCGGCGCACCGACCTGGTAGTGGGCCAGAACTACGTGGTAGACCGCCGCACCGAGACCATCCAGACCCCCGATAAAAGCCAGAAGCAAGTGGTATGGTACCAGATCCGGGTGCCGCTTCGCTCGGGCACACCCATAGGGAACATAGCGGACTTCAAGAGCATGAACTTCATCCGCATGTACCTCACCAATTTCAACGAAGAGGTCATCCTGCGTTTCGGCAAGTTTGACCTGGTAGCCACGCAATGGCGCACCTACCGGGATGACCTGCGCCCCGGCGGACCCATACTGGATGAAGAACCGATCGACCGCCTGGCCAACTTCAGCCTGGGGACTATTAACGTAGAGGAAAACACCAACCGGCAGCCCTTCCCCTATGTGACACCCCCGGATATCATCCGCCAGATCACTCCGCAGGCGCAGCAAGTGGGCCTGCGGATGAATGAGCAGGCGCTGATAATGCGGGTAACCGAGCTGGAAGAAGGTGATGCCCGCGGCGTATTCAAAACCCTGAACCTGGACCTGCGTAATTACCAGCGGCTCAAGATGTGGCTGCACGCAGAGCCCCTGAGCGGCGAATGCGCCAACCCGGCCTTTGCCACCTGCGGCGATGCCGAGATCTTTGTACGGCTGGGTACGGACCTCAACGAGAACTTCTATGAGTACCGCATGCCCCTCTGTCCCTCTCCGCCCGGCAGCACCGGGGAGCGGGAGATCTGGGCCAATGACCTGAACCTGGAACTGGCCAACCTCAACCGCGCCAAGTTCCTGCGCAACGAAGCAGTGGAGCTGGGTACCCGCTCCATCTTGCAGCCCTATGAATATGCCATAGGAGACGGCACCACTGTAGTTGTACAAGGCACTCCGCAGCTCAACTCCGTGAAGAACATCATGATAGGCATCCGCAATCCATCCAACAACGGGCAGCCGGTGTGTATGGAGGTATGGGCCAATGAATTGCGGGTAACGGATTTCGTCAACCGGGCCGGCTGGGCAGTCAATGCCCGCGTAAACATCAAGCTGGCAGACTTGGGCAGCGTAAGCATGGCGGTACAGCACAGTACCGCAGGCTTTGGCGGGCTGGAGCAGCGCATCAACCAGCGCGCCCTGGAAACCGTGACACAATATGACCTGGCCACCAGCCTCAATATGGGACGCCTGCTGCCCAAAGAGGCGCGGCTGGAGCTGCCCGTGTATTTTACCATGAGCGAGCGTTTTGTCAACCCGCTCTTTAACCCCAATGACCCGGATATTCTCCTGGAAGATGCCAAGACACTGATCTCACCCGAGAACCAGGCACAGTTTGTCAAAGACCGCCAGGACTACACCAAGACCTGGGGCTATGCCCTGAACAATGTGCGCCGCCTGGCGCGGGAAGGCAACAAGAAAATAAAACCCTGGAGCTTGGCCAACTTTAGCTTTACTTACGGGTTTAACGAACGATACCATACTAATACCCAGATTCAAAGCCATATCAACCGCACCTGGAACGGCAGCATCAACTACACCTATAACCTGAATCCCAAGGCCATAGAGCCCTTTAAGAACATTGGCAAGAAGCCCAACCTGCTCAATGA
This sequence comes from Bacteroidota bacterium, assembly GCA_019638695.1. Taxonomy (GTDB): domain Bacteria; phylum Bacteroidota; class Bacteroidia; order J057; family JAJTIE01; genus JAHBTG01. Next base: position 4,589 of record JAHBTG010000003.1, read on the forward strand.
GTTCAACTTCTTCCTCATGCCCAAATCAGTGTCTATGCGCATGGAAGGGCTGCGCCGCTATGATGAGCTGATCTATCGCCAGTTATCCCGCAACCAGCGGCCGCTGTCGCCGGTGTATAACCAGGACTTTACCATTACCCGCAGTTACCAGGTGCGCTGGGATTTCACCCGCAGCCTGTCTATGAACTACAGCGCCACCAATATCGGGCGGGTGGACGAGCCCCGCGGACGCCTGGACACTCCTGAAAAACGAGACTCGCTCTTGCAGAACATCCTCTACCTGGGGCGCAACCCGGAACTGGGGAAAGACCAGCTTGTGAACCTTGGGCGAAACATTTCTTTCCAGCAGAACGTGGCTTTCACGTATCGTCTGCCCTTTGACAAGATTTCCTACCTCAACTGGATAACCGGCAGTGTGAACTACACGGTAGACTACCGCTGGCTCACGGCAGCCCTGCAGAACCAGGACCTGGGTAACCGCATCTCCAATACACGCAGCATCCAGAGCACGGGGCAGCTCAATATGGCCCAACTGTACAAGAAATTCCCCGCGGTAGAACGCTGGCTGTCGCCTGTCAAAGACAAGAATATCATCTCCAAGGCAGACAGCTCCCGTGAGGAGGGCGACGATGCCTATGTGGGGCTTCTGGTCCTAAGCAAGACGGTAGCCCGCTGGGTATTCAGCATACAAACCATTGATGTGAGCTATGCGGTGAACCAGGGTACCAACCTGCCCGGCTACCTGCCGCGTACGAATAACTTCGGGATGGACTGGGACTATCCCGATTCCCTGGGCGGCGGGTCCTACAACGCTCCGGGACTTCCCTTCCTGCTGGGCTGGCAACCCAACCTGGAGCCCGGCGGGTGGGTGAATGAAGCGGGCGCCCGGGGGTGGTTCAGCCGGGATTCCACCCTGATAAACCCCTATAACCAGACGGACAGCCGGCAACTGACCATCCGCACTTCACTGGAACTGTTCAAGGGTTTCCGTTTTGATGTGAACGTGGACCGCTCTCAGAGCTGGAATGCGAACGGCATGTACACCTTCTCACCCAGCCAGAACGATTATGTATTCTCCAACCGCCAGCTGAACGGCACCTTCAGCATGACCACATTTACCATGTTTACGGCTTTTGAAGCAGGAGGAGATGTGAGCAAAGCTTTTGCGGAGTTTGACAATAACCGCCGCATCATTTCCAAGCGCCTGGCCGAAACCAATCCTGCTTACATGAACGCCTCAGGTTACGGGCAGGTAGCCAGCCTGACCAATGCCAGTGCCAATGGTTATTATAACGGGTACCTGGGCAATAACCAGGATGTACTGATCCCGGCCTTCCTCTCGGCATATGGCCCCTATAATGTGAACCGTGTGCGGCTGGATGCGTTTCCGGCCATACCGCTGCCCAACTGGAACGCCACCTTTAACGGCCTGGGCGAAATCCCATGGTTTAAACAACGCTTCCGCAGTGTCACCCTCCGTCACGGATACCGCAGTATCTACAGCACGGGATATATGCTGAACCTGAACAACTATGATATTGACGGCAATGGTATCCCGGACTCCAACAACGTGGTGGGCGAGGGGTATTACTTTGGAGATCCTACGGCGCTGGTAACGGTCTATAACCTGCAGACAGAGAACCTGATCACCAACATCATGATCCAGGAGCAGTTTACCCCCCTGGTAGGGCTCAACTTTGCGTGGAAGAACGGCATCACCACCACGCTGGACTTCAAACGCAGCCGCAGCCTGGCGCTGAACATTGGCGCCATGCAGCTGGCCGAAGCCCGGAATACAGAGTTCTCCCTGAACCTTAGCTACCGCAAAGACGGGTTACTGCCCAGCTTCACCCTGTTTGGCAAAGCGCGGCAAATGAAGAACACCATCACCTTCCGCTTTGAGACGACGGTCCGCTCTATCCGCATGGCCAACCGCAAGCTTGACAGCCTGGAACCGCCCCTGCCCACCGGAGGCAACCTGAACCTGGTGATCAAACCCGGCATCGATTATATGATCAGTACCCAGATCACGGCCCGTGCTTACGTGGAACATAACCGCAATACCCCGGTCATCTCCACCAGTTTCCCCACCAGTTTCACGGCCATAGGCGTGCAGATACAGTTCAACCTCACCAGTCTGTAAAGGGACGGCATGGCCCCCTGTGCAGATCCATCCACATTTTGGACTGCATAGCGTCAAGGCTACCCTTATTCTGCATTTTTTGCTTATACTACCTTACGAAAAGGAGACGTCATTGAGATGAAAATCCCGCTTTGCATTATACTTCTGCTGGTCTTTTCAGTATCCCGGGCTCAAACCACGGGCCTGATAAAGCCCGGTGAAAGGATGCGGCCGGCAGTCTCAGATACTTCTACCGTTGAAAGATACCTTACCGCCCCACAGGGTAACAGGCAAGTGCCCTCCCATACCCAGCGCAACGGTTCTACCAGGATCTTAAAAAGCCTCTCAGGGCTAAGCACCCGCTTTGTAACCGGGCTTCGCATAGGCTATCAATTGGGGCTCAACTCTCATCAGTTCTTATCTGCGGCAGTGGTGTATATGCTGGTCTCCAAACCATCCGCCCGCACACCCCGGGTAACTCACCTCCCCAACCACTGAACTCCATAATGTGAAAAAGCTGATGCTAAGCATACTGGGCCTGTGCGGACTGGCATATGGGCAGGATTCGCTGTGGATACGGACCACATTCTCCGTTAACATGGGCGTCTCATCCTATAGCAATCACTTTCGCCTGATCCCGGAGACCGTATCCCCCACCCTGTGTTTCAGAAGCGACCTGGCGCCGGGTTTCACCCGCATGACGCCCGTAGTGGGCATATCAGGCGTATTATCCAATAATATCGACTTATTCCACCACACCCTTACCCGGGAAGGCTCCCGAACGCAGTTATCTGGCGTACCGGGTATCAGTGGTGTGAATATCATACGAACGCACGGGCTAGGCTTTATGCTGGGGCTCAGATACCACCTGCACAGGAAATCCAGCACGCAGGGGCTGTATCTCCAGAATGAGGTTTCTTATGTCCTGAACTTCAGCAGCCGGCTGCGTAATTATCACTACCGGGGTTTGGATGTGGCAGAAACCCGGCTACCTGCCAGAAGCGGGCTGTTCGGCAACTACTTCTCCCTGGGCTGCCACCTGCCCAGGTCATTCTCCTTCCTGGCTTCCTTTGTTTCCATTGGTTTTGAGTACCAGTTTTCATCCGTCATTAAAGACTATCCCATCCACTCCAAGACGCTTATCCTTTCGCTGGGGTATGTGCTCAACAGGGCTCCTTACCCCAGGCTATCCGGCCCAAACTGACAGCATCAGCAAGCAAACGCCGGGGAATCCGCTCCCGGAGCAGGCATCCTTATGAAGGCCGGGCACGCTACAAAAAGGGGGTATTCTCCACAAATTTTTTGGGCAGATAAGAATATCCCTTATCTTTGTAGTTCCACTTATTGTGAGATCCACTTTTTATTCCACTATAACGCATATATGATCATCGTTGAAGTAAAAGACGGCGAGCCCATCGACAAGGCCCTGCGCCGCTACAAGAAGAAATTCGAGCGCCTGGGTATCCTCAAGCAAGTGCGTGGTCGCATGCACCATGTGCCCGATTCGGTATCTCGTCGCGAGCAGATCAAAAAAGCCGTTCGCCGCCAGCGTTATATCCAGCAACACGAGCTGTAGGCCATCCCTGCTTGTGGAAAATCATTCTCCGCAAGTATGCCCACTTATACAACCCTTTAGCCGTATCTTACAGGCTAAAGGGTTTTTTTGTGCAGCTCCTCCAAGACTTCCTGCAATACCTGGGCACCGAGCGCAGGTATTCCGCCCATACCCTCACGGCCTATAGTAAGGACGTGCAGGACTTTGCTGCATGGGCAAAAGACACGCTGACACTGGATATACTGGCCCTGCCCGCTCACCTGCAGCAGCTGACACACGGGCATATCCGCAGCTATATGGGCACGCTGGACTGCGCACGCACTACACTGGTGCGCAAGCTGTCTGCCATTCGCACTTTCCTACGCTTCCACCATCGCAAAGGTACTCTGCCTGCCAACCCGGCCGGACGCCTGACCCTGCCTAAAAAAGCACGCAGGCTCCCTGAGTTTGTTCAGGAGACCCAGCTGCAGGCATTGCTGGACAATCCCCTCCCTCCGCCGGAGGACCCTGAACTGGCATTCGTCTATGTGCGCGATGCCTGTATGCTGGAACTGTTGTATGGCTGTGGCCTGCGCCGCGCAGAATTAGTTAACCTGCACTGGCCACAAATAGACGGCAGCAATCATACCCTGCGCATACTGGGCAAAGGCAACAAAATGCGCATAGTACCTATTGGCAAGGAGGCCTGGCATATGCTGCACGCCTATGCAGAGCGGGCACGTGCCCTGGGGCTGGACTATAAGGGCCCGCACTTCTTTCTGCTGCCAAACGGCCGCCCCATTTATGACAAGCTGGTATACCGGGTAGTGACCCACGCACTCCGGCATCTGCCGGCCCTGCGCAAGCGCAGCCCTCATATCCTGCGCCACAGCTTTGCCACTCACCTGGTAAACAATGGTGCAGACCTTAATGCGGTAAAAGAGATGCTGGGCCACAGCAGCCTGGCAGCCACACAAGTATATGTGCACACAGGCACTGCCCAGATGAAGGACCTGCACAAGAAGGCCCACCCTAAGGGTTGAGGATTTTTAACAGAGCAATACGCATCCCTGAGCCTTGATTTTACGTTAATAAGGTAGTACCCTTAGAATCACCCCCTTCGATCCTTTCACCTCCCAAATACCTGAACTATGCAAACCACTATCCAATCCCTTCAGTTTGAGGCAGATGAGCGCCTGAAAACATATGTGCAGGAAAAGGCCACCAAGCTGGACCAGTTCTTCGATCACATCATTGCCAAAGAAATCACCCTCAAAAAATCTAACAGCGATGCCGACCAGTATAGCGTAGATATCCTGGTGCGCGTGCCCAACCAGACACTGGTGGCCAGCGAAACGGCTCAGAACTTTGAAGCTGCCACGGATCTTTGCGTAGACAACATGGCACGGCAAATCAAGCGCTTCAAAGAGAAAATACGCTCCCGGGTATAATATGTCCATGCCCGGAGAAGTGCAAACAGAAAAGCCTGCCCGCTGGGACAGGTTTTTTTATTTTTCTGCCAGGCCGCTCTGGCTGGGATCATGCGCTTTACAGGACCACCTCATTGGCAAACAGACTGCCAAAAAGACTCCGGGCTTCGGCCCAGTTTTGTGAGTGCACTTTATAGCGTATGCGGGGAGGCATGGCTTCCCCTTCTATCAGTCCCACTTCCTTGAGCGCCGTGAGGTGCTGGGAAAGCGAAGAATTGGCCATGGGCAACACACTTGCCAGGCTACCCACAAAGCACCCATTACACTGCTCCAGGTATTGAAGAATAAAGACGCGGGCAGGATGCGATAAAGCTTTGGCATAGGCAGCCAATCGCTCCTGTTGCGCCGTGTATGGCGGTTGATTAGGGGTAGGATTCATGTTAGTATCTTCTTATATGTATATATACGAATGAAGCCTTAAACTTGTTTCATATAAACCCATACACAAAAATGCAAAAAGTTTAAGTTTCTAAAAAGTATTTTTTGCGATGATTTTCCTGCTTCGTTAATTTTTCATTGCCCTTCTATTCACATTAAAAACCTCTAATATGGGCATCAGTAGCAGAATGGGGCCTATTCAAAGCTCATCACTAAAGTCGCAAACAACCTGGATTTCCAGTCACAGTACGACTTAGATAAACGTATAGCCCTGATATTTAGGCCCGTCACCTATCCGTTGTCTCCTGTAAAAGCGGGGGTGTTTACTAATAAATCGTCCCTAAAACAAGGGAACTGCCATATACACATATATATACTACCGCATAGACGACCTCTTTGAACAGGCAGCCGGGATACCTGCGAGGACAGGTATTGCAAGAAAGTATTGCGGTATTTACGCTGAGTCTGGCTGCCTAAACAGCGCTTTTTTCCTTGAGCTGTTCCAACTCTACCTGGTTACGCAGCAAGTCCTCCAACGTCTCCCGCTGGCGAATCAGGTGTGGCTTCCCGTCCAGCACCATCACTTCTGCCGGACGCAGGCGGCAGTTATAGTTGCTGGCCATAGCCATGCCATAGGCCCCGGCATTCAGAATAGCCAGCACATCGCCTTCATGCACTTCATTCAGGCGGCGGTCTGCCCCCAGCGTATCCGTTTCGCAGATATAGCCCACTACGGTATAGATACGGGTGGTACCCCCGGGATTGCTCACGTTCACAATCTCATGGTAGGCATCATAGAGCATGGGGCGGATGAGGTGGTTCAATCCGCTGTTAACCCCTACAAATACTGTGCTCACAGTGGTTTTGATGACATTGGCAGTCACCAGCAGGTGACCGGCCTCGCTCACCAGGAACTTACCGGGCTCAAACCAAAGTTCCAGCTCGCGCCCATAGTCCTGGCAAAACTGGAGGAAGCGCCCGGCAATCTTGGCACCCAGGGTTTCCACATCTGTACTCACATCTCCCGGGGCATAGGGCACCCGGAAGCCGGAGCCAAAATCCAGGTAGCTCAGGCTGGGAAACTCAAAGGCTGCCTCCAGGATCACATCGGCAGCGGCCAGAAATACATCGGCATCCAGGATATCTGAGCCCGTGTGCATGTGCAAGCCGTCTATATGCATGTTATGTGCCTGAATGACCCGCAGCACATGACGCAGTTGATGGATGCTGATGCCGAACTTGGAGTCTATATGCCCCGTAGAGATCTTGCTGTGCCCCCCCGCCATAATATGGGGATTGAGGCGGATACACACCGGCACACGGTTGCCGTATTCATTGCCAAACTGTTCCAGGATGGAGATATTGTCTATGTTGATGCGCACACCCAGGCGCACCGCTTCGCGGTATTCTTCAAAAGAAACGCCGTTGGGCGTAAACAGGATCTCCTCCGGCGCAAATCCGGCATGCAGGCACATCTGGATCTCCTGGATGGAAACGGCATCGATACCAGAACCTTCCTGGCGCAATAACCGGAGGACATTAATGTTAGAGAGCGCCTTGCACGCATATTTTATCTGCAGGTTCACCCCAGAGAACGCTTTCTTCAGGCGACGATACTGCTGGCGGATCTTCTCGCTGTCATACACATAAACAGGTGTCCCAAACTCCCGGGCAATTTGTGTGGCGGGCACACCACCTATCAAATACTGCTGTCCTACAAGCTCCATGTGATTTTAAATATGTTATCTATAAAACGACAAAATGCCCTTCATAAAAAGGACATATATCAATGAGAATGCAAATTTTCATAAAAAAATGCTTACTTGGCTTAATCCAAGCAAATTCTGTCTTAAAAAACTAAATTTTAATTTTGTGCATGCTGGGGTTAAAACTGAAAACAGATGCACGCTGGGCGCGCCTGGCACTGGAGAACCTGCCGGAACTACTGACCGACCATGCTTTCTGCGAACAGAAAGCCGCCAGCAACGCCATTTCACTGATCGTCCTATACCCCGAGAAAAGCGACCTGGTGCAGCAAATGAGCCAGATTGCACAAGAAGAGATGCTGCATTTTGAGCAAGTGCATGCACGCATACTGGAACGCGGCTGGACGCTGGGGCGGGAGCGCAAGGATCCCTATGTCAACGACCTGCAGCAGTTCATTCGCAGGCAGGCAGGCCCGCAGGTCCTGCTAATAGACAGGCTGTTGTTTGCAGCTATGATAGAAGCCCGCAGTTGCGAACGGTTCCGGCTATTGGCAGATAGCCTGACCGACACGGCCCTGCGCACGTTCTATACCGAACTGATGGCGAGCGAAGCCAACCACTATGTTACGTTCCTGACCCTGGCCCGCCAGTATTGCGGACGAGAGGCAACGGACACCCGCTGGCAGGAATGGCTGGCCTATGAGACTTCGGTAATCACCCGCTATGGAGAACAGGCTACGATGCACGGCTGATTTTTAGTTTCTTGCACAGACATTCTCCTGTCATGCCCCACCCTCCCAAGCTGGTTTTCCCGGCGGAAACCGTAACCAGAACCCCTCCCGGCAATCTGTTACCCGGAGATGACGCATTATTCGCACACGAATATACCCGGAGCATCCTGCCCACACATATCTACGAGTACAACGGCCTGGCAGTCAACCCCGACGGCGCAGGCTTCCGGGGCCTGAGGGTACAACCGCCTACCCTGAGAAACGCGTCTCAGCTCAGCCGTTATAACTGGAAAACACCTTTACGGCTTTACCTGAAGCATAAAGCAATACCCGTATCCCGGTTATTGCATTTTACGGAGGAATGGAGCCTGGGCTATTTTCACTGGATATGTGACGCACTCCCCCGCCTGTGGTGCCTGCGTGCCTATTGGGAAAGCCACCAGATATGGCTGCCGGAACGCTACCGGGTAGGGTATGTGCAAGATAGCCTGGCACTGCTGGGCCTGTCGGCAAACTTCTACCCGGAGGGTGCTTATCTGAAAGCACAAGAAGCTGTAGTCTGTGACATGGTGGCCCCCACCGGAAACTACCGTCCGGCACTGGTGCAATCACTCTTTACCCACCTGTCCCGGCTCAATCACGAAGAGCCGCCTATCCATCCGGCCCCCCGGGCCCTGTTTATCTCACGGCGCAAGGCCCCCAGGAGATATATAGCAGATGAGGCGCGGATCAGTGAACAACTGAATACACTGGGAGTACACACGGTGCAGATGGAGGACTATACCTTTGGCCAGCAAATAGCGCTGCTGCGCCATGCCCGGCTATTAATAGGATTACACGGCGCCGGACTTACCAACCAGGTATTCATGCCCCCCGGAGGAACCGTACTGGAACTGCGTTTTGAGAGCGATGCCCGTAACAACGCCTACTTTTCACTGGCCAACGCAATGGAGCACCGTTACTACTACCTCACCGGGCAGGGTTCGCATACAGATACGCATTCTGCCGATTTGCAGATAGACCCCGGCCAGGTGGCAGCAACCATACGGGAGGCGCTTGCCCGGCAGCAGTAGTTCCCGGACTGCACTATACTTCCCGGCCTTTCCAGCGGCCCGAACGCAGGTACAGGCTAAAGAGGGTTACCATTCCCCCCATATAGATAAATTCGCAGCCCCACAAACGACCCAGGCTCGGCTCCCATACGTGAGCCGCCAGGGCAATGTAGAGGCAATATGCCGAGATGAGGATAATCTCGGCATAAAGGGCAAAGCGCGTAGCACCCGTACCGATCACTCCGCTCATGAATACAGATCCTACACTGAGCAACACAAGCCCCACCCCCACGATATAGCCGGGGACACGGGCCATAGCCAGGATATCCGGGTTATGGGTGTATAGCCGGAACAGGTAATCCGGCGCCAGGAACAGGGGCAGCGAAATAACGGCAATACACACAAAGCTCATGCTGCTGATACGCCGGAGGATAGGCAGCACCGCCATATTGTGCCCTGCGCCTATAGCATAGCTCACCAGCGTGCCTGCCGCTGCCTGAAAGCCCCAGATGGGTATCATCAGGGTAAGATAAGTGGTCTTTACCAGTTCACTCACCGCCAGGGAGCGCTCTCCCAGTTTCTCTATCTCATACATGAGATAAAGAAAGCCCAGCATACTAAGGATATACTGCATGATGGTAGGGCCGCTCAGGCTCAGCATCAGGCGATAGATATACCCCCTTTGTTTCTCCCTGCGAAACAGGTGGAACTTGCGCACATACCCATAGTGATACAGATGACCCAGTACGAGGAAAGCGCCGGCGGCTTGGGCAATCACTGTACTCAGGGCGGCCCCGGCCATGCCCAGGGACGGGAATCCCCACAAGCCCGCCACCAGGAACAGGCATAATACGATATTCAGCACTGCCGTGAGGAGGGTGCTCCACATGACAATGCGGTTCTGCCCCACACCGGTATAGAAGCCCCGCAGCATGATAGTGAAGTACACAAAAGGCATGTCCCACATCCGGATGCTCAGATATTCCAGCGTAGCCTCCAGCACCTCGTCACTCACCAGGTACAGCGACAAGATATGGGGCATGGCAAATTGCAGAAAGAGCATGGTAACCACACTAAAAGCGCCTCCCAGCATCAGGCCATGATTGACTACCCGGCCTATGCTCTTATACTTGCCCCCGGCAATGCGGCGGGAGGTCATCACCTGCAGGCCCGTCCCCAATCCCATACTCACGGTGAGCAGCATGAAGTACCAGAGGTTAGCCAAGCCGCCGGCGCCCAGCTCCACTTCTCCCAGGTGCCCCAGGAAAGCAGTATCTGTCACCATCAGTATGCTTTGGCTAAGCCCTGCGGCCATTACAGGCCAGGCCAGGGTCCAGATTTGGTTACGTTTAAACCCAAGATTAGACATCGTTTGTATGTTACAGGATAGTGCGGCGCATGGAAAGAAAAGGGGGGCAAAAATAAAGCTACACCCGTCAGGTTTTCCGGGCGTAGCTTCAAAGGATATTTTTTAAGGCCAGATGGCTAGACTTCCGTCACAAACGGATAGTCTTTTTCGGCATATACCAGATCATATAGCTGGGAAGGATCGGGATACGGGCTCTGTTCTGCAAATTCCACACAATCCTGCACCTCAGCCATGATCTTCTCCTCCACCGCATCCAGCTGAGCCTCGGTATAATACTTGTTCTCCAGCAGGTATTTCTTGAGGACAATGATAGGATCCTGGTCTTTATAGGCGTTTAGTTCCTCTTTGGTACGATACTTGGCGGGGTCACTCATAGAATGCCCTTTGTAGCGATATGTAAGCACCTCCAGGAAAATGGGACCCTTACCGCTGCGGCAATGAGCCGCAGCTTCGGAAATGGCCTCATGCATCTCAAAGACATCCATGCCATTCACCTGGCGGCTGGGCATATCATAGGCCAGGCCCAGCTTATAGATATCCGTTACATTGGAACTGCGTTCCACACTGGTGCCCATCGCATAGAAATTATTCTCGCACAGGAAGATCACGGGCAGCTTCCACATCATAGCCAGGTTAAAAGCCTCATGCAGGGCACCCTGGCGGGCAGCCCCATCACCAAACATGGATACCGCTACACGGTCTGTGTTCTCATACTTAAAAGCAAAGGCCAGCCCTGCACCCAGGGGAATCTGCTGGCCCACAAGGCCATGTCCGCCATAAAAATGGTGTTCTGCACTGAACATGTGCATGGAACCGCCCATACCGGCGCTACAGCCGGTGACCTTGCCATACAGCTCCGCCATAACAGAACGGCTGCTCATGCCGCGTGCCAGGGCATTGCCATGGTCCCGGTAGGCCGTGATCACCGCATCATCCTTGCGCAAGGCTGTCTCCATGCCGCAGGCCACAGCCTCCTGCCCTATATACAGATGACAGAAGCCGCGAATTTTTTGCTGGCCATATAGCTGGCCTGCCTTCTCCTCCAGGCGGCGGATACGCAGCATCATCTCATACCAATAGTCCAGTTGCTCACGCGTGTACTTCTTCTTTTGAGATGAAGCGGTGGATTTTGCTTTGCTACCATTGGCGCTGGCAGCAGAGCGGGTCTTTATATTTGCCATACGGTCGGAATTGCGGAAGATTTTGACTGCTAAGATAGACATAAAGTGATATACCAAGCCCAGCCCACGTGCATATCGAACAACTGAGTCTTACCGGATTTCGCAGTTATGCAGAGGCTACCTTCACTTTTGGCAGCCACCTGAATGGCCTGTTCGGACCCAACGGTTCAGGAAAGACCAATCTACTGGAGGCCCTGCACTTCCTTTGCCTGACCAAAGGATTTCACCCGGACAGGGATGCCGTGCGCCAGGGCGACCGCTTCTTTAACCTGGATGCCACAGGCGAATGGGGTGAGGGGCGGCATAGCCTCAAGTGCCACTACCAGCCCGGGGTGGGCAAACGCATGATCCTGGACGGCCAGCCCCTACCCCGCCTGAGTCAGCATATCGGGCAGTTACCCGTGGTGGTGGTATTGCCGGATGACACGGATCTCATCCGCGGAGGCAGCAGCCTGCGCCGCCGCTGGCTGGACGGCGCCATCAGCCAGACGGACCCCCGCTACCTGGAGGCGCTGCTCCACTACGAGCGTGCCCTCAAGCAACGCAACGCCCTGCTGGATGCTTTCCGCCAGCAAGGGGTGGCGGACCCCGGCGCACTGGAGCCCTGGGATTACCAACTGGCACAGCACGGCCCATACCTGCAACAACAACGACGGCTATTTATACAAGACTTTGAACCGGTATTTATGGAGATGCACCGGCACATCTGCGGTGGAGTGGAAGCCGTCACCCTGCGTTATGCCCCCGAGCCTGTGCTGGCAACCGAAGCAGATGTACAAGATCTTCTGCAAACATGCCTGCGGGCAGACTTAGCCGCCGGACGCAGCACCCGCGGTGTTCACAAAGAAGACCTGGATTTCCTGCTGAAAGACCACCCTTTGCGCAGTCATGGTTCACAGGGGCAGCAAAAGACATTCGTGCTGGCGCTGCGGCTGGCACTGGCGCCCTTCCTGCACAAGCAAACCGGGCGGGCGCCTATCCTGCTGCTGGACGACCTGTTCGACAAACTGGACCCTCAACGTACCCATGCGCTGGCATCCCTGTTAGCACAACACCCGGGCCAGGTATTTATCACACATCCGGATGAAGAGCGGCTGCAAAAGGCCTTTGCCGGCACACAGCAATCGCTCGTCCTGTGTGCCATCCACCCCGGCGCCTAACGCGGGCCTTGCAAGCCCACCCGGTTGCCCTCAGAATCCAGGAAAAGAGAGTAATAGGCATCTACATCGCCTATGCGGGTTTTGGCCAGTACGATGCTGCCACCCGCTTGCACAATGCGGGCATGCACCCGGTCCTGGTCCTCGGCACAATAGAGGAACGCAATGGGGCCTATCTGGCTGGGTTTGCGCAGGGGGTGTTGCACCAGCGCGCCGCTGGCGCTGCCCGGTTCTGCAGCATGCGCCAGAAAAGCGGCAGGGTATCCATTGACTTCCCCGGAAACCAGGGGATACCCCAGCACCTTTGCATAGAAATCAGCCGCGCGTTCCAGGTCCGTCACCGGGATCTCAAACCAGTGGAGATCATGCATATCGGCTTCATTCCTATCTGCCATAGGGCTATGAAGCGCCACGGTATTGCCTTCGGTATCTTCAAAGAGGAGGTACTGTCCGCCCCCGGGCGTCAAAGTAGCCGGAGGCTGTATCAGCCGCCCGCCTGCTGCCAGCATACGCGCCTGCATGGGTCCGAGCTCTTTGCCGGCATTAAGATACAGCAGGGTGCCGGCAGGACCAGGCAAATAACTGGTGCGCACCACAGCCCCGCTCACCCGCTGGCGATGATAACGCGGCAGAAAGGCCATTTGTACACCCGGAAATTCCAGGCGCTCCAGGCGACTGCCCAGTAATTGTTCGTAAAAGGTCTGTGCACGGTCCATATCCGTGGCCGGCAACTCAAACCATTCGATGTCTTTACCGGAGGCAGCAGGGACAGGGTGCATGGGGATAGATACAGGTTCTGCAAGGGCAGGCGCTTTCCGTTGTGCATGGCAGGCCAGCAGTAACAGGAGACACCCAAAGCAAGCCCACCGGATCTGCATACGCTAATTTACGTCACCTCGGTCAAAAACACCCGGTTGCGGAGAAATGCTAGCGGCTCATGCGCATCTTCTCAATCTCATTGCGCAGCAGTTGCAAGGACTGCTCAAAGAGGTTGAGACGGGCATCCAGGTTCTGCTGGTTCATGAGATTACTGGTGAGGATGCGCTCCACTTTCCAGATCTGCACGATATTCTTGCGGGAAAGGCGCACCGGCAGGACATTGGTATTGTCACTTTTCAGGGTAACGGTAAGGGTGCTGGTGTTGGCTTTGTCCAGGCGTCCTATACGGATGCCCTGTTTCACACTCACCGCCACGTATACCACATCTTCATCCAGGCTTTCCTTGGGCTTTACCAGGCTGGTAATGGCCACATCGCCTTGCTGAATGGTGGGATACATATTCTCCTGGCGTACTTCAAATGCCATGTATTCATTGCCGGCAAAGCCGGGGATGCGCATGCGGGGCTGTTTTACCAGGAAATCGTAGGAAGCATAATGCGTAGGATAAGCTTCCAGCGCCTGTTCCCCGCCAATATAGGTAAACCCCTCCTGTTCCAGCACAAGGTTATGATGCTGCGGGGCCGATACGCCCTCCTGGCGCACATCATCCGCCTCAACACCACCTACCACGGCATCGCTGGCGGCTTTGGGCGTTTTCTTGCGGCCGGGCGCATAGAGTTCATTGAGTGCACGCAGTTCATTATTGAGCGGCATAAAGGGCCCGCCCGTGCGATACATCAGCCAGTCGCTGTTGAGGTGAAAGGCTTCCACGATCTTCTTAAACACATCATAAGAAATGCCATTTTTCTCATTCTCAATGTCAGACAATGCCGCCTGGGAAATACCGATGCGCGAAGCAAACTGTTGCTGCGTGAGGCCCAGAAGTTTGCGAATGGCTTTGATGCGCTGGTTTTCGTTGAGTTGGGGCAGTTGCCCTTTGGCTCCTTTTTTCTTTTGCATCTTTCTCTTATTTTACCCTATTTTTTGATTTTACCAGAAGTCAAGCATATCAAATAATGCTTGGAAACAAATCTAATCAACATAATGATGACAACCAAATTTATATAGTTAAAATAATATGAGTGGTTATCTGTATATGTAAACATCCATAATAACCTGAAGTTATGAAGCCGGAAACAGATTGACCAGCGTGATACCGCTGCCTCCCTGCTGCTCCGGGGCATCGGTACAGGTAGCCGCAGGGTAGAGCTTGGCAATATGCTGGCGGATGGCGTTGCGCAGAGCACCGGTACCCTTGCCATGCAGGATCTCTGCCTGGGAATAGCTGCTCAGCTGCAGATCATCCAGGAATTTATCGAGTATCGGCAGGGCCTGTTCCACGCGCATACCCCGCACATCCAGCGTGGTGGGCACAGTACGTGTACGCAGTTCCTGAGGCACATGATGGCGCACGGCACTCCCCGGGGCCTGAGCCGCCACAACCACCAGCCGGTCATTGGCCACCCGGGTGCGCAGCTCTCCCAAAGCCACCAGGCTGTCTGCAGTACCCACCTCCAGCAACAATCCCACATTGCCAGTATCTGCAATCTGCACCTGTGCACCTGTGCTCAGGGGGTGGTCCTGCAAAGGCGCATACTGCACACGCTTGCGGCGCTGCTCTTTGGGCGTGGGCTCCAGGATAAACGATTCCTGTAGCTCCTTGCGCAGCCGAAGTGTGGCCTCGCGTTCTGCCTGTGCTTCCTTGATCTCCCGTATAGTGGCTTCTATACGCTTATTGGCTTCTCTAACAATGGCGGCCGCTTGCTTGCGGGCCAGTTCCAGCTCTGTCTTTACCTGCTGCTTCAGTTGCTGCTGCTGGGCCATAACCGCCTGTTCCCGGGCCTCCAGCGCCGCCAGCCGGCCGGCCATCTCCTGGCGCAGTTGCTGCTGTTCCTGCTGTTGCTGGCGCAGTTGAGCCAGCAGGCGGTCGCTATCCGCCCGGCCTTGCCCGGCAAGCTCCGCGGCTCTTTGCAGGACCGGTTGCGGCAAGCCCACCCGGGCCGCTATCTCAAAGGCATAGCTGCTGCCAGGCTGTCCCTGCACAAAACGGTAAGTGGGCGACAAGGTACCCAGGTCAAAGCTCATAGCGCCATTACACAGGCCCTCGGTATGAGATGCCCGTTCTTTCAGGTTGCTATAGTGGGTATTGATCACCCCCTTTGCCTGTGTGGTCACAAACGACTCCAGCAAAGCCTCTGCCAGCGGTCCTCCCAAAGCGGGGTCTGTACCCGTGCCAAACTCATCGATCAGGAGCAGGCTGTCGGGCATCAGCGCCTCCAGGGCCTGCCGCATATGGGTAAGGTGACTGGTATAAGTACTGAGGTCCTGCTGCAGGTTCTGGTCATCCCCTATGTAGACGAACAAGCGAGTGCACAAAGGCAACTGGCTGTCGGGCTCCACCGGCAGGGGAAGGCCGCACTGGGCCATCACCTGTAACAGCCCGCAGGCCGTAAGCAAGACAGACTTTCCTCCGGCATTAGGACCGGATATCACCAGGATACGCTGCCGGTCACCGAGCTCCATGCGAAAGGGAATTACCTTATCGGCTCCTTTTTGCAGGCTGAGCACAGGATGCCGCGCCTGCAGCAGTTTCAGGGGCTTGCGGGGAGGCAGTAACTGCCAGCGCGGTGTAGCATCCATAGCCCGGCCCAGCCGCGCCGCAGCATGCAATCCGTCGAACCGGATGGTGAGGTCCCGCATGGCGCGTATGGCGGGCAGGTCCTTGCGCAGGGCATCGCTCACCTGCTGCAGGATACGCAGGACTTCGTTATGCATCCGCACCTGTAATTCGCGCAGCTGGTTGTTCAGCTGCAAAGAGGCTGCGGGCTCCAGGAACACCGTTTGCCCGGAGGCGGATACATCCTGCACAAAACCGGGATACTGGCCCTGTAAGTGGCTGGGAATGGGCAATACCAGGCGGTCATTTCGCAAGGTCACCTCCGCATCCGGGGGTACATGGCCCTGGCGTTTTGCCTGCTGCAGCATGCGGCTAAGGTGCTCTCTCAACTGCACGCCCACGCGCACCAGTTCGCGCCGCAAGTTTCGCAGCTCGGGACTCGCATCATCCCGCATACGCCCATCCGGACCCAGCACCTGGTCTATGGCGGCGGGCAATCCCAGGTCTATGGGGTAAAGTCTCAGCAGCGCTGCCAACTGGGGTTTATCGGGTGTTTTTTGCAGGAACTCTGCCAGGACTGCGGCAGCCCGCAGAAACTGGCGAAGGCGGTGGAGCTCCTGTTCTGTCAGATAAGTGCCGCCGGATTCTAACTGGCGGACCAGAGGATCCATATGGGGCAACTGCTGCAAAGGGATGCTGATGCCTTTCTGCAGCAGGTCCATCAGCTCCCAGGTAAGACCCAGCCGGTGGCGGATAGCGTCTGCGTCTGTACCCGGCACCAGGTCTGCATACAGGTCACGGGCTTCCTGCGTATAACAGGAAGCTTGCAACCGGGCACGTATCTCGGCAAAACCCAGCTTGTCCAGGGCTGTAGCGGGGAAGCAACGCATCAGGGAGAATTGCGGGGCGATTTCAGATGCAGGCCACGGGGAGCATCCGGCAAATGCGGCACAAACTTGCCCTGGCGGCGCGCATTCCGCTGGTTGAGTTCTGACACCAGTTTGTCCATGAGCTTCTCCAGTGCAGGCAGGTCTTCGGTATAGGCCACCCAAGCCTCCCAGAATTGCCCGGCGGTGACACCGTGGTGCTGAAAGACTGCCGCCAGGGCTGCATAATCCTTATCCACAGAGGCCACCGGCTTACGGATCTGCCCGGGCATATTCAGGTGAGCCGCCTGCACGGCAAGGGCGTAGTCTGCCAGCAAGGGCACCATCTTTTCCTCCGGGATAGGCTTATGCGAGGACCGGCAACCCCAGGAACCTGCCAGTAGCAGCGCTCCCATCACAGCTGCCAGGCATCGCGTTACCATTGCAGGCGCGTAATTTTGCCGCCGGCAAGGCGTAATAACTGCACCTGCTGGTTACTCTGCCGGGTATCGAAGAAGTACGTCTGGTTGGCACCCTTAAAAGGGGGCGCTTTGCGCAGCACTTCAGCAGCATCTGTATAAGGAGCTGCTGACCCGAGATGCTGAGCCACCATGCGCAGGAGGTCATATCCCTGGAAGACATAGATGGTGGGAGGGTTCTTATAAGTGGAGATGCACTTGCCTCTCAATGCCTGGTACTGGAGAGAATCTGCCCTGGGCGCGTAACAACTGGGGTATACGGCGGCAAAACCACTAAGCAGGCGCTTATTCAGTTTATTGAAGAGATTCCAGTCCGGCACACCCAGCAGCAAGGGGCTGCGGGCATCTTCGCGCAACTGCAGGGCGTATTCCTGCACCACTTTTTCATGGTCTACAGGCATGAACACACAAGTAGCGCCGGCCGAGCTCACCAGGCGGCTGAATGCCTCGGGGTTATGGGTTTCCGTGCCGACTACCTGCACCTTGATAGCCGGGTCCAGTCTTTCTGTGAACGACTCCAGGAAAACAGCACGGGTAGATGGATGCTTAAGGATCAATACCTTGGCGGGCTTTACTTGTTTGTTGACAAACAACGCCAGGGCCTGTGCCTGCCAGGCAAATGTGGGGTTGGCCAGGAAGACCTGCTGCTTGTCTGCAATCAGGCTCTCAGAAGGCGCCAGCGGGACTATCTGGAGGATATGATTGGCCTCGGCAAAATCTGCAATGACCTTTGTGGGTGCATTGAGAATATCTCCTATAATGAGGTGGGGCTGCCAAGGCCCGATCTCTTTTTTCAGTAAGTCTTCCACGCGCGCCACCTGGTTGCGGCTATCAAATACCCTGACCTCGATCTCTGAAAAGAAAGGAGCTTCCATGCGGCTGGCAGCCAGTTGCATCCCTGCCAGCAGGTCAAATGCCCAGCTGTCCTCTGGATGGAGCACGGTATCTTTTTCTCCAATATTAAAAGGCAGGACCAGCGCAATGCGCAGGTTGGTCTCCGCCAGTTTGGGGCGTGCCGCCAGCTTTTGCAAAGCAGGAGAGAGTTGTCCCTGGTTCCGGCTCTGGTATTCCTCCAGGTACCGCTTGAGCGCATCCACCTTGTCCCGGCGATACAACTTGAGGCAAATGGCCTCGGTCACGATATTCTTCCAGCTGGGGCGCACGATCTTGTAATAGTCTTCCAGGAAAGCGAGATCTGCTTCATAGAAGAAGAACTGGCGCGCCTGGTGGTCTGCCAAGGTGCGCAAGCGGGTATCCGCGGCTTCCTCGGCCAGGTTCAGCAACAAAAAGAGGCCGCCGCTGCGCTTATCTGCCTTGTCAAGCATCAACAGGCTTTTATGATACTTGGCATCTTCTTCATAGGGGTTGCCGGGGTAGCCTACCAGCAGCTTCTGAAAATGACGAATGGCATTGTCATAGTCATTCAGATTATAGTAGCACATGGCAGCCATGTAGGTAGCAGCTACCGTGTGCTGGTTGGGTTTACGCTCCAAGAGCAGTTCAAAAACACTGGCAGCCTGTGTATAATGCTGATCCTTGTAGGCCTGCAACCCGGTCTCCATGATCTTATCTGCCCGCTTGTCCTCGCGGAATTCTTCCTGGGCCATCAGTGCAGGGGTGCACCACAGCCAGACGAGCACAGTGCCAAACAGTGAGATAACGCGCATATTTATTCCCATTCGATGGTTGCCGGGGGCTTTGAGCTGATGTCGTAGACCACACGATTGATGCCTTTGACAGAGTTGATGATGCGGTTGGATACTGCAGCCAGGAAATCCCAGGGGAGGTGCGCCCAGTCGGCAGTCATACCATCCACACTGGTAACGGCCCGCAAAGCGAGCACACTTTCATAAGTACGTTCATCCCCCATCACTCCCACAGAGTTTACCGGCAGCAACACGCAAAAAGCCTGCCATACCTGGTCATACAGCTCATGGTCCCGCAGGGCCTGGATAAAAATGGCATCGGCCTCCTGCAACACGGCCACCCGCTGGGCCGTCACCTCGCCCGGAATGCGAATGGCCAGGCCGGGACCAGGGAACGGATGGCGGCCTATCAGGGCAGGTGGCGCCTGAAGTTCCAGGCCTACCTTGCGCACTTCGTCTTTGAACAGATAGCGCAACGGTTCCACCACTTTGAGATGCATTTTCTCCGGCAAACCGCCCACATTATGGTGGCTCTTGATAGTTACACTCGGGCCGTTTACACTGACGCTTTCGATCACATCCGGGTAGATAGTACCCTGGGCCAGCCATTTGACGCCGGGCAGGGCTTCGGCCTCAGCCTGAAACACTTCGATAAACACCCGGCCAATGGCCTTACGCTTGAGTTCCGGATCGGTAAGACCCCCCAGTGCGCTCATAAACCGGGCGGAGGCATCTACTCCCCGCACATTCAGTCCCAGGTCCTGGTAACTGTGCAGCACCTGCGCATACTCATCCTTGCGCAGCAGGCCGTTATTGACAAAGATGCAATGGAGACGTTTGCCGATAGCCCGGTGTAATAACAAAGCAGCTACCGTGCTATCCACACCGCCGCTCAGCCCGCATACCACGGAATCTTCACCCAGTTGCTGTTGCAGGCCGGCCACGGTTTCTTCAATGAAATGGGCCGGTGTCCAGTCTGCTTTCATGCCGCAGACGCCCAGTACGAAATTGGAGAGTATCTGCTTGCCTTCGGCAGTGTGCGTCACCTCGGGATGAAACTGCAAACCATAGATATGGTGCGTTTCATGCGCAAAGGCCGCTACCGGAATATCATGTGTGCGGGCAATGGCATTATACCCACTGGGCAGTTTATGAATATGGTCCGAATGGCTCATCCACACCTGGGTGCCGGGATCCAGCCCTTTGAGGAGGGGGTTGCCGTTATTGATGACGGCTAATTGCGCACGGCCGTATTCCCGCACCTGCGCAGCCTCCACCTCTCCGCCCATCTCCTGGGTAATCAACTGGGCGCCATAGCAGATACCCAGCACAGGGATATGATCGGGCAGCGCATCCAATGCCATCCGGGGACTATCGGGCTGGCGCACCGAGGCCGGGCCGCCACTCAGGATGATGCCCTGTACACCCTCCCAGCTTTGCGGCAGTTTACTGTAGGGGATGATCTCTGAATACACCTGGAGCTCGCGCACACGGCGGGCGATCAGTTGTGTATACTGAGAGCCAAAGTCGAAGATAAGAAGGCGGTTATTCACGCCGCAAAATTAACAAGATTGTGCAGCCAAGTTGCCACAATTTTACCATAATATCCCTTCTGCTATAAGAAGCACCCTACGGCCGGAGAGGATGATGCGCCAGGTGGTCATACTTACCGGGCAGGAAGACGAGGTAACGGGTCTCCAATACCCGGGGGCGGGTATGCGGATCGAGAAAATCGGGGCTCAGCTGCTGCACATCGTAGTGGGCGAACCGGATCACCTTGCCGGGCATAAAATGAGTGATCAACTGCTCATAACCCTCCTGGTGGGTATAGACCCATAGCCAGCCGTTGGCCGCATGGTATTCATGCAGCTCATGCAGGTCTGCCGTCCAGTTCTGTGTATTGATGATCTTGCCATAATGCCCGGCATGGAACACAAAGGAATGAACGCCAAAACCCAGCTGCACCACTTTGGCAGACGGCACGTGCCGGCGGGCAAGTTCATCCCCGGCCACAGTGCCGCTCTGGTAGCGGAGCAGATGAGGATAGAAATAGCCATTGAGCAGAACATTGCCCCCGGCCACTGCCAGCAGAGCCGGAAGCGCCAGCCGGCCCAGCACCGGCAAAAGCTTTGCGGCTTGCCACCAGGTCCATGCCACCGCCAGTACCAGCAGTGCCCATACTACCCACCAGCCCCAGGCTGCGCCCGGGAAAACATAGCCCAACAGCAAGGCCGTAAGCACAAGGAGGGCAAATGCCTCCAGGGTAGTCAGTACAGTGAACCCTATACGCCATGCCTTCAAAGCAGGCCGGTCATGAAGGGCGATAACAGCCCTGGCCGCCAGCAAAGCGCCCATGGGCATAGCTACAAACAGGTAATGCGGCAATTTGTACTGGCTCAGCGACAAGCCCAGGAACATCAAGAGGAAACCGCCGCCACTCATGCCCTCCTGCACCGCCGTCAGCACAAAACGCTGGCGCACCCAGGTAATCACATCCCGCCCCGCCTGCCAGAAGCTGAGCAGCGCCAGCGGCAGGAACACCCACAGCCAGATGTGCAGCAGGTAGAAATAACCGCTGTCATCCTTCCACACATTTTCCCCGGTGAGACGGCCAAAACTTTGCGTCCAGAAGAAAAAACGGGGGCCCTCCCATCCCCACTGGGCATAGAGGCCGTAAAGCATGGGCAATAGCAGCAAAAGCACCCACAATATACCTGTGAGCCATTCCAGGCGAAAGACGTTGCGCCACTCGCGGCGCAATACCCAGTGGCTGCCCAGGGTGAGCGCAGGCGCCATCAGTCCCATAGGGCCTTTGGCCATCATGGCCAGGGCTACGGCAGTAAAGGCCAGCAGGAATTGCCAGGTGCGGCCATCCTGCACATATGCCAGCAGCATCCAGCAGGCCAATGCCACAAAGGCTGTGAGCACCCCATCGGTTTTCACATCCAGCAACATCAGCATACAACCCTGGCTGCAGGCCAGGATCCACGCAGCTACCCATGCGGTTTGTTTGTCATATAACCGCCGGGCAATGCCCCACACGCTCCATACCGTGAGTGCACCGAGCAGTAATGTGGGCAGTTTGAAGGCAACGGCGCTGACTCCAAAAGCCATGTAGGATAATGCCCCCAGCCAGAACAGCAGCGGCGGTTTATCCAGGTAGTCATGGTCCCATTCCCGTATCTGCAGCCACTGCCCTTCCTGCAGGATCTGCCGGCTCATATGTGCATATTGGGCGCTGTCTACATCCAGCACAGGCACCCAGAGGCCCAGCACAGCCGCGAGCGCAGCCAAACCTAGCAGCAGCCAGGGGAGCAGTCGCTGAGGGAACGGAGAGGCTATTTTTGTCACGCTTTTTGCAGATATTTCGGACAAAGATACACCCCATGCGCCTTTGGCTCCTGTTTTTCTGGGCAAATACCCTACCCTTGCTGTCATCAGCCCAAAATACCTGCCTGGACAAGATCCCGGCCTGGCACAAGGAAGCACAGGCCGCCCGCCTGGATAATCATGCCTCCCTGGCCACGGAACTGTATACACAGATTTATACCTGCGCCCGGCAAGCCCGGCAACCCGGCAACCCACAATGGCTGGGCTATGTGGATGCCGCGCTTTTCCTGGGGGCAGAGGCCCTGCGGGCAGGCCAGCCCCAGCAGGCCGCCCACTGGATGGCGCCGCTGGCACAAATCCCGGCAGGAGACACTTTACTGCTGTCTTATGCGCAGTTGCTGCACAACCTGGCCGCCACGTATGAGCCCGGCAACCTGGCCGCAGCCGAGGCCCTCTACCTGCGTGCCCTGAACATCAAGCTCAAAGTATTGCCTACCGAATGGGAAACCACCGTAGCCCAAACCTTCAACAACCTGGCAATGGTCTGTGTGCACCAGAACAAGCTGGATTCTGCGGAGTATTATATGATGCGCTTTGCAGGCATTACCATGCAGTTGCAGGGAGAGCGGTCATTCGCGGCGGCACAAGCTTACTATAGTATGACGAATGTGTACCTGGCCAACCACAAATGGACGGACGCCCATCAGGTAAGCACACTGGCACTGGAGACGCTGAATAACTACACTCCCCGGGGAGATACGCTGGCGCTGATCACCCGCCTGGCCAACAACCATGCACTGGCCCTCATCCACCTGGAGAAGCCCCAGCAGGCAATGAAGGTCATTGCCCTGATGCTCAAGGACCTGGACGACCTGAAGGTGGTCCCCAATGCAGATTTCGTGTACCTCTATACGACGCTGGGCCGCAGTATGGAAGCACAGGAACTCTACCAGAAAGGGCTGGACTATTACCAAATGGCCTGGGAAACCGCCCTGGCTACCGGGGTAACTACCGAACACCCCTGGCTGCGCTATAACCTGGCCCGCATGCACCGCCTGCTCCTGCAAGACGCACAGGCAGAGGCTTTGTTACGCCAGGCTGCCGCAGACAAAACACTGGCGCCAGCCGTAGTAACGGAATACAGGACCTACCTGGCAAAGGTCCTGCGGGAAAACGGAAAAGAGAAAGAAGCGCAAAAAATAGAAAGAACTATAGATAAAAAATAATTTTACCCGCAGATATAATAAATTTTATCAAAAAAATATAAGGAATCGAGAAACATTTCATTTTCTACATGCGTACCTCAAACATGTAGTTTAATGACATGTTGAGATGGGTACGCTGTTCTTTTCATTGTTTCTTGCGCTTATTGGAGACCTGACTCCTACCCAACCGCCGGCACCGGCCGAGAAAGTGGCGGTGAGCTTTCACTTGGATAACATGGCGGCCTTTGACGCCCTGGCTTATCTGAATGAAATCCGCGAGCACCCCCATAGCTATGTAAACGAACTGGGAGTGGAGCTCCAGGGGGTGCCAGTCTATCTTTCTCGCCTGCGGGTGAACCCGGTATTGATGCAGGTGGCAGAACAAAAAGCGCTGGACATGGCGCAAAGGGACTACTTTGCACATGTAGACCCGGACGGAGTGGGCATTAATCTGCGCATGCATGAGGCCGGGTATGCCCTGCCGGAGCCCTGGCGGGATGAACCCCATGAAAACAACTTTGAGAGCCTGGCTGCCGGCTTGCCGGACGGCCGCCAGACCATCCGGGCGCTTATCGTAGACGATGGTGTACCGGGCTTACAGCACCGCAAGCATTTGCTGGGACTCACCCGCTTCTATGCCGGGTGCACAGATGTGGGCATTGCCTTTGTACGCGCCAGAGGCACTGTCTTCCGCACGTATTGCTGCATTATCATCGCACGCCAGTATTAGACCCACCAGTATTAAACCTGAAGTGCAGGCACTTCGGGTTTTTACCTAAACCTTGGCAGGACTAGCACAGTTGCAGCGCACAACTGAATTCCAGCACATCTGTGATCTGGTGGTCATAAGCCGAGGCAAACCGGGTTTGCAGCAGCACCAGTTCCGTGCCGGCAGGACTGCGCCACCCGTGCAGGCCCTGAGCCAGGGAAGTCACCCGGTCAAAAGTAGCCAGGCGAGGCCCCGCCAGGTGACTGTCATCCAGCCGCTGCTGTACCAGGTGCACCCGCAGGCGGGCTGTGCTCCTCAGGTGCAAGCCACCGGCAGATTCCCACTGTACAGGTAACCACTCAACAAAGGCGGCAGGTGTATCAAACACCTGCTCTGCCTGAGGCTGGCCGGGCTGGCCGTTATAGCGATCTATATACACACACCCCAGTTCCTGCAAGCGTGTGGTCAGTTCCGTTAGGAGCGTGCGCATGACAGCATTTCTTTATGAATGATGCGCTCCAGCGTGAGGGTAGCCAGGTGATACTCTTCGCTCAACCGGCGCAAGACTTCATCCATGCGCAGGCGGTCTTTTTCATAGAGCTCCCGAAAGCGCACGAAGATCTTTTCGTTGCGCCGCTGGGTCATCTCCTTGCGGCTGCTCAGGTGTTTGTAGGGAGGGGTCATGTGTAAATTCATTTTTTGTTTGAAAGATTAAGACAGGAGAGGCTAGACCTTGACGATGAACTGCGGTTCATGCACCAGCCGCACGCCCAGTTGCTCCAGGGCGCGGGCCGCCCGCTCGTCTGCCAGCGATTGCTGCACGCCGGAGAGGCTGGGCAACAGCCGCACACACTGCGGGAACAGAGTATAGAATATTTCTATATCAAAGTCCTGGGGAAGTGCCAGTTCGGCACGCTGCACCCAAGCCAGCTTGCCATGTGTAAAAGTGCGGGTGCGCCGGGAGGCAAACCACTCGGGATGGCGGGCGGCCAGAGCTTCCAGTTCGCCGGAAAGCGCTTTAAGGGATTGCTCCGCCTGTTGTTTGACCTGGCGTTGTCCGCGATAAGCCTGGAGCAGGGTTTCTGCCTGGTTTTCATCAGAGAACTGCATAAGAAAGTATGTTTGGGGAAAGAACGGGGTAGAAGCCTCTCCTGCCTGCAGGAAAGGGCTATAAGACTCCGGGAGGCACTATGGAAGCTCTTCTGCAGTATCCCAGGAAGCGTCCTCATCCCATATACCCGGGGCAAGATCCTGCAGCATATCCTGCATAGCAGCCATAAAAGCCGATTGCGGGTCGGGAGCCGGCTGAGGAGAACGGGTGGGATTCTGGGAAACAGAAGGGAGGTTTTCTGCACCTGAGTGCAAGGTAATTTGAGATTGTTTGACTTTCATTACAAGGACATTTGATTGATTGATGAGAGCAAATCTATAGGCACCTTCTATATAAGTCAAGATTACATCTGAAAATATAGACTTGTTCGGTAATAAATCCGACCAATGCGGTCGACATTCTGGACGATTCGGTAATTTGCCTCTGTAATCTACAGGCCAAACAACCCTATGAACGAAAGAGACCGTATCCGGCAGGTACGCCGTGCCCTGGGCTTAAGCCAGCAACAAATGGGCGAGTTGGTGGGCCTGAAACAAGGCAGTTACAGTGATATGGAACGGGGCAAAGCTGCACCCGGACTAGCGCTGGTGCGTATACTCCTGGAGCAATTCCGGGTGAGCCCGCAGTTTATCCTCCTGGGTGAAGGCCCCATGTTCTTGAACACCCAGCTGGCTCCTCCTGCAACCGGGTTGCGCACCTGTCCGCTGCTCGGCAGGGAAGACATGGCCCAATTCCTCCGGCTCCAGCAGAACGAGGGCTGGCAACACCACCTGCCGCAACTGGCACTGCCGGGCCTGGGAGAAGATGCCAGCCACACCTGGATAGCCACGGAAGTCACCCAGGATAGCATGACCCCTACATTGTACCCGGGAGACCTGGTGGTATGCCGTCTGCTGAGGCCACAGGAAACTATCCTGGACAACCGCATTTACATGATCATCCTCAAGGATGGGGCATGGGCCATTAAACGGGTACTGAACCGGCTGGAGCGGGACGGCACCTTGTTGCTGAAAAGCGACAACCAAGGACACGCCACCTATTCCCTGCCGCGGTCTGCCATTGCCCAGGTACTGGCAGTACACCGCCGCCTGACGGCTAAACTTCAGGGGCCGGAGGACGTATATGACCGCCTCAATGCGCTGGAACAAGCGGTGTGGGACCTCCAGAAAAGATCCTGAGCGTTGGATCTCAGGCAAACTTGTATATCACTGGCGCTCAGGTTATATTTGCAGCGGTTCTTTGCTTTTGTGCAACAGGTGTCTGAAAAAAGCCTTTTTTCAAAGGAAACTCAGATGAAAAGGGAATACCGGTGCAATACCGGAGCTGTGCCCGCAACTGTAACTGTCGTAGCGCTTTAGGCAATCAACCACTGCACCTGCAGAAGGTGTGGGAAGGAGCCTGAAGGAGGACAGGAGCCAGGAGACCTGCCTGTTTCACTCAACAGTAACGGCCTTCGGGACCAATTGCCGCTGCTGGAAACTCCTCCTTTTTTCTTCCTGTAGCGATTTTTGTCTCAAGGGCTTGGGTCCCCATATTGACCCTGCAAGGGTGTGTATTCCGGCGTGGTGTATGTCCATCACAGTTCTGTTTACCTCACTCCTATGCATACACCTGTTTTTTACTTCCTGCTCTGCTTCTGCTTCCCTTTCACGGGTTTTGCGCAAAACCTGGTACCCAACCCCAGTTTTGAAGACTACCTCGGTACCACAGCCTGTGGCAGCGGTGGCCACACCTGGACCAGTTACACCACAGGCGTGGGCTCCTGCACCGCGGGGAGCGGCACTTTTCAGCGCCTGCATTGCACGCTCAACGGAGGATGGTATGAGCCGGGCGGCGGCAGTACGGACGTCTATACCACCTGCAATTGTACTGCAACCGGCACGGGCACTTTCCGCTGCCAGGGCCAGAACACCCTTTTTGCCGGTGACGCCGTGCCTATGCAACAAGGTAGCGCCTGCATCTGGCTGCGCAATTATGGATTACAGGATTACCTGGCAGTACCGCTGAGCGCTCCCCTGGAGCAGGGGAAAACCTATGACATCAGTGTATGGCTGCGGCTGTCTCCTCGCGCGCGCTTTCAGCACGATGGCTTTGGCATCCTCTTTACCCCTGCGGTGTATACCTGGGGCTGGTGGAGCAGCGCGCCGGCCGGCGCAACGGACCCCAAGCCCCAGTTCCCTGCCACTCCCTTCATGCTGAGCGACGCCGGCCAGTGGGTGGAGGTTGCGGGCACCTATACCGTGCCCGCAGGCAGTGACCTGACCCACCTGACACTGGGTACCTGGAAGACCTATGCCTCGTTCTCCATCCCTGCCAACAGCCTGTTGCCTGATGCGTCCAGCAACGCCGATGCCGATTACTTTGTAGACAACCTGTCTATCACAGAAGCCAGCATATTGTCTGCAGATGAGATCCGCCTGCATGGCATATCCACTACCGAAGGCCACTGGCTGAGCGCGTACTCTTCTACCGAATGGCTGCAAGTAGAACTGCAGCACAGCCATGACGGCCAGCAGTTTCAAACCCTGCTCAGCCAGCACTCGGTACCCGGGGACTACCTGCAACCGGCATCTGCCCTGGCGGCCGGAGGACATTATTACCGGCTGCGCTGCCTGGATTGGGAGGGTACTGCGCATTACTCACCAGTGGTATTCCTGCGGGCGGGCAGTCCTGCACCCAGGCTCGTATCTTCTCAATTACCTGCCGCAGGCGGATGGGTATTGCAGCATGCCTTGCCCAATGCCCGGGCACACCTGCTGGACCCGTTGGGGCGCCAACACGCCTTGCGCCAGGAATACCCCCAGGCAGGCAGTCTTCAGCTGGTGCCGCCAGGCGGTCTTTCCAGCGGGCTGTACTTTTTATCCTATGCAGATGCGGAGGGACAGGCTACCTACAGGGTATGGGTGCCATAACTCCCAAGTCCGTTACTTGCAGCGCTCTGCCGCACCCTGCGGGTCTGCACTGTCGCTAAACCACACACAGGCGCTGCCCTTATAGATACCAATGCCAATACTTTTCCATTGGTTATCTTTCCATATGCCTTCATTCACGATTACCGTATTATGCCCGCTGCTTTTTTTCCAGGCATCCAGGGCAGCGCTGGCAGAACGCACATCTCCATACGAAGGGTTCCCCCCGCCATATGAGATCTCAAAGCCATAGCCGGTGAATTTGCCTGCGGTAATTTCCTTGGGCTTATCCCACATGCACTGCGCCTGTTTGTGGTCCCGGGTATAGCAGCATCCTTTCCAGGTGTCGCCTTTTGAGCTCCAGCTATGGGAGTTGCACGGTTCCTGATCGGGACGATAGGTGACCACATCACGGGCATGGGTCTGCGCTACCAGGGTGAGCGAATAAGAAAGCGGAATGCGGGGCAGGCCCTTGCTGCGGCGATAGTCCATGATCAGCTCATAAAGCTCCATTTCCATGGGAGACAAGCACACCTGGGTTTTATCCGAGTCTTCAAAGTCTGCCTCAGGGGAAAACGGGAGGGTGTGGGCTGGGGAAGACACTACGGGCGGTTCAGGTGGCCGCATGGCAGTACCGAACAACGACACTAATAGAATGATCACTACCAGGAAAAAGAGCTGGCCATACACTTTCAATAGCTTTTTCATGAGAATTCGGAAGATGGATTTAACGCCATACAAGCAAAGGTTATACCAATCTGTCCGTCTTCAAGCGAATGATTACCCGAATTATCCGCATGTGCACAACAATAAGCCAAATGCCCTACGGGTAGTTGGGCAGCGGCACGCGTTCGGTTTCCCCGGGCACTTTGGGGAAGCGGTCATGATACCAGTCGGCCTTGGCTTGTTCGATCACCGCCTTATCCGAAGAGACGAAGTTCCAGTGGATAAACCGCTCTTCGGGGAAGGGTTCCCCGCCAAACAGGAATACCGTACTGCCGGGAGTCATTTCAAAGGTGCACAACCGGGCATCCGCAGCCACCAGGATCTGCCGGGGACCAAAGGTATGGCCTTCGCTCTGCACACTGCCTTCGAGGATATACAGGCCGCTCTCCCCGTATAGCTGATGGGAGAGGTCTGCAACACTGTGCCCGGGACTATGCAGTTCCAGCATATACAGCGGGCTATAGACCGGAACAGGGGAGGTATGCCCCATTACAGAACCGGCTATCAGCCTGCACCGCACGCCATGGTGTTCCCAGGCGGGCAGTTCATCCGCCTCCACATGGGTAAAGCTGGGAGCCGTTTGCTCCTGATCCCTGGGCATGGCCACCCATATCTGCAAGCCATGAAAGGACTGGCGGGTATTGCGCAGGCGGGCAGGGGTGCGCTCGGAATGGACGATACCCCGGCCTGCCGTCATCCAGTTGACCGCCCCGGGAGCGATCTCCCGCTCAGTACCCAGGCTGTCGCGGTGCAGCACCATGCCCTCAAACAGGTATGTGAGGGTGGACAGCCCAATATGAGGATGGGGCGGCACATCCAGGTGCGAACCTTCTTCCAGCACCGCCGGTCCCATATGGTCAATAAAAATGAACGGCCCCACCATCCTTTTCTGGCGAAAGGGCAAGAGGCGCCCCACCAGAAAGTTGCCGATCTGTGTAGGGCGCTCCTCTATGATAAGTCCGATATTTGACATGATCCGTGGCAATAAGTGAAGTTACTCTGCAAGATAACCAAAAGCCCCGCGCTCATATTCTGCAAATGCCTGCACAATCTCCTCCCGCGTGTTCATCACAAAGGGGCCATACGCTGCAATAGGTTCCCGCAACGGTTCTCCGCTCAGCACCAGCACGGTGGATTCGGCATCCGCAGTCAATGAGAAACTACCGGTACCAGGCGCCAGGACGGCAAAATGATCTGCCGGCACCAGCGCATCTCCATTTACCTTCACCTGCCCTTCTATTACCAGCAGTGCAGTATGATAATGTGCAGGGAATGTAAAGGAAGCCGTGCCACCGGCATGGAGACAGGCATTCATCAGATGCACGGGAGAGAAGGTATGCGCGGGACCTGTTTGTCCTTCGTAGCTGCCGGCGATAATCTCCACCGTACCTGCATTTGCCGGCAGGGGTACCCGAACCATATCGGCCTTGCGGACATCCTGGTAACCGGGGGGTGTCTGCTTATGGCGGGCGGGGAGGTTTACCCACAGCTGTACCATCTGGAAATCGCCACCCTGGCGGCTAAAGGCCTCCTCATGGTATTCCTTATGCAGGATACCGGCACCGGCCGTCATCCACTGCACATCGCCTTCACCGATCACTCCGCTGTTACCGGCACTGTCGTGGTGGGCTACGCGGCCCTTATAGGCGATGGTCACTGTCTCAAATCCCTTGTGAGGGTGCACACCCACTCCACGGGGGGTTGCCGCCGGGGGAAAATAATGGCGGGAATTGTAATCCAGCATCAGGAAGGGATCCATGCGGGCCATGCCCTCCGGTATCATACCGGGGATGAAATTATGGACGCGAAAACCGTCTCCTACAAAATGAGGAGTGGGGGGTGCATATACGGTAACTGACATCACAGAAAAATTAGATGGTAATCACACAACCCTGCATTACCGCGAAGGGTTCACTACTGACGCACCCGAAAGTGAGGAAGAGGGGGTGCCGGTGATTACCTGCAGCTGAGGCCGTTGCTGGCGGAGGGCCTCCACTTCCGCCGGCGGAACTTCATTACCCTCCAGGTTAAGTTGCCGCAATGCGGGTAATTCGGCCAGAAACAGGGGCAGGTTGCGCAGCTGGTTAAAGCTAAGGTTCAGATTCTGCAAACGGTGCAGTCCGGCCAGACCGGCGGGGAGTTCGGTAAGCTGGTTATGCGCCAGGTGCAGCACTTCCAGCTCGACAAGGCCTCCCAGGCAGGCGGGCAGCTCGGTCAGATTGTTCACACTGGCATCCAGGTAGCGCAGGCGGGGGAGGCGGCACACGTCTGCGGGCAAGGCTTGCAACCCATTGTTGCTGATCAGGAGTTTCTGCACCACTTCACTGCCCGCCAGTCCCTCGGGCAATGCCTGCAACTGGGAATAGGCCAGGTTCATAGTGGACCTGGGAGTGACCGCGGGTTGTCCCGGGGCCTGTTTCCCTGTATAATAATAAAAGGCGATCCCTCCTGCCAGCAGGACAAACAAGAGCAGCCTGAGGCTGCGCACAGATCCCGGGCGGCCCCGCATACCGGGCAAGCCCGGGCGCTGGCGGTGCTGCATCTCGCTCATACGGGCTTCCCAGGCGGCCCGGCGGGATGCCAGCCTGGGGGGAAGGTTATTGGGCTTTTCCATACGGTCTTTCATTCAAAAATAAGGGCAGAATAAGCACACAACTACACATAATACTTAGGTTTAAAAAGTATTTTCGTAAAAAAACGTTTGTCCTGATTTACGGGCCTTAAGTTAACGTCTACATTTGCGTTCCTCTTACATTATGTTTACTTTTGCTTATGTCTGACAAAGACAATACTATGCAAAACCCCATCCAACCCGAACTGGAACTCCAACTTAGCGAGGCATTGCTGGCCCAGTTACGGGGTATGGGAACGTCCAGAACCGTGGTTCCGGCAGCAGCACAGTTGTTGCATCTGCTGATGGAGAATATGCAGGACCTGGTGTTCTGGAAAGATGCCAACCTGATCTACAGGGGATGCAACTACAGCTTTGCGCGCGCCGTCGGGTTCAGCAGTCCTTCGGACATTGTAGGCAAAACGGACGAGCACATTATAGAAGACCATGAGCTGGTGCAGGCTTACATGGAGATAGACCGGGAGGTACTGGCCAGTGACCTGCCCTATATCAGCTATGACTTCATGTGCTACCAGCCCGGCAGCCTTGAGCGTAAATGGGTGCGCACCTATAAGTACCCCATTAAGAATGAACTGGGTGCCGTATCGGGCATCCTGGGCATAGTAAGAGAAGACCGGGACACTGTATATGTGCCCGTGTTCCCTAAACCGTAAGAGTAAGGCCATCATAGGCCAGGGCAACGCCTGGCGGCAACTGGCGGGTGACCTCCTCATGGGTACCCAGCAAATGAGAAATATGGGTAAGGTACGCCTGGCGGGGTCTGAGCTCAGTAATGACCGCGAGCGCCTCCCTGAGGGTAAAATGCGACACATGCGGTTCATGCCGCAACGCATTGAGCACCAATACATCTAGTCCGCACAACAACTCCATACTGGCCGGGGGGATATGATTGGCATCCGTCACATACGCAAACGCGCCTACCCGGAAGCCCAGCACCGGCAACCGGTGGTGAAGCACCGGCACCGGGGTAACGGGAACCCCCGCTGCCACAAAAGGGCCGCCATCCAGTTCATGCGTAATCACTTGGGGAATACCAGGGTAGTTGGTACCGTCAAACACATAGGGAAACTCCTCCCTCAGGCGCTGCAGGGTAAGGGCATCCGCATACAAGGGCATCGGCGCACGGGTACGGTAATTATACGCCCGCACATCATCCATACCCGCCACATGGTCTTTATGAAGATGGGTATACAGAATGGCATCCAGCTGGCGCACCTGCGCCCGCAGCATCTGCTGCCGGAAGTCCGGACCGCTGTCTATCACCAGGCTTTTGCCTGCCGTCTGCAACCACACGGAACAACGCAGGCGATTATCCCGCGGGTCAGGACTGGTACACACAGGACACTCACAGGCAATCACAGGTACTCCCTGGGAAGTGCCCGTGCCCAGAAAAGTGACCGTCAGGCTCATTGCAGGTCGAGCTTCGTCTGGCGCAGCTGCGTCAGGATCTGGCGTTGGTCATCATCCAGGTTTTGCTCATCCAGGTCCAGGCCCATAATAAGATCCAACAACATATTGATGCGGCTCTCCAGGGTGAATACCTTGTTCAGCACAATGATCCGCTGCTGTTTGAGCACACAAAACCCTCCGGAGAATGCACCGCGCTCATAACGCACCCGGTAACCACTACGCTTCAGCATATCTTCCAGTCTGGTCAGCAGTTTGGTGGTGAGCTTCATGGCTATTGACGATTTAACAATAGAGAAGGCTATTGCCCAGAACAAAGATGCAGGCCAGCCTCCTTCCCCCAACAGCGGTTATTCCACACTGCTCAGCCATCCGGGCACACCTGTGGATAACCTCCAATCCTGCACCTGTAACCCTCAGACGGATACCCTGTATGCTGCCCGGGCACACGTTGCATATACCGGCAAGAATGCGTTAAGTTTGCTACACTAATTTTTAAATTCATCCGCCATGTCCTACCGCATAGAAAAAGATACCATGGGCGAAGTGAAAGTGCCCGCCGACCGCTACTGGGGCGCCCAGACGCAACGCAGCATCGAGAACTTCCCCATAGGCCACCTCAACGGCAAAAACCGTATGCCCCTGGAGGTTATCCGTGCATTTGCCATCCTCAAGCAGGCAGCAGCCCAGGCCAACCACCAACTGGGCGTATTGCCCAAAGAAAAAAGCGATGTGATCGGCCAGGTATGCCAGGAGATCCTGGCCGGCAAGCTGGACGACCATTTCCCGCTGGTCATCTGGCAAACCGGCAGCGGCACCCAAAGTAACATGAACGTGAACGAGGTGGTGAGCAACCGGGCGATTGAGATCCTGGGAGGGCAAATGGGCAGCAAAACCCCGATCCACCCCAATGATGACGTCAACAAGAGCCAGAGCAGCAATGACACCTTTCCCACAGCAATGCACATCGCGGCCTATCACATTACGGTAAAGACCCTTATCCCTGCGCTGGAAGTGCTGCGAGACACACTGGCGGCCAAAAGCCAGGCGCTATGGAAGGTGGTGAAGATCGGCCGCACCCACTTTATGGACGCCACGCCGCTCACCCTGGGCCAGGAATTCAGCGGATATGTGACCCAGCTGAACCACAGCATCCAGGCTATCCGGAACTGCCTGCCCCATGTGGCCGAACTGGCACTGGGCGGTACGGCAGTGGGCACCGGTATCAATACACCCAAAGGATATGCAACTTTAGTAGCCGAGAAAATAGCGGCGCTGTCCGGCCTGCCTTTTGTCACTGCCGAGAACAAGTTTGAAGCGCTGGCCGCGCATGACGCAATGG
Organism: Bacteroidota bacterium; assembly: GCA_019638695.1. Classification (GTDB taxonomy): domain Bacteria; phylum Bacteroidota; class Bacteroidia; order J057; family JAJTIE01; genus JAHBTG01. Next base: position 39,167 of record JAHBTG010000003.1, read on the forward strand.
TGGAACTGCACGGCGCTTACAAACGGGCAGCCGTGGCGCTGATGAAGATCGCCAACGACATCCGTATGCTCAGCAGCGGCCCCCGCAGCGGCATCGGCGAGATCCTCATTCCCGAGAATGAGCCCGGCAGCTCTATCATGCCCGGCAAGGTAAACCCCACCCAGTGTGAGGCGCTGACTATGGTGTGCGCTCAGGTGATGGGGAACGATGTGTCCGTATCCGTGGGCGCCAGCAACGGCCATTTTGAACTCAACGTATTCAAGCCCCTCATCATCCATAATGTGCTCACCAGCGCCCAGTTGCTGGCCGATGCCACCCGCAGCTTCAACGACCAGTGTGCCGTGGGCATAGAAGCCAACCTGCCGGCCGTGGAAAAGCACCTCAACAACAGCCTGATGCTCGTCACGGCACTCAACACCCACATTGGTTATGACAAGGCGGCGGGCATTGCCAAGAAAGCGCACAAGGAGAACCTGACCCTCAAAGAAGCCGCCCTGGCGCTGGGATACCTGAGCGCAGAGGAGTTTGACAAATACGTAGTACCTGCAGATATGGTCGGAGAGCTCTAGACCATCCGGGATAGCTATGCGTAAAAGGGTGAGCGGGCGGGCAGCAATGCTCGCCCTCTTTTTGGGAGTTGCGTAGAAGCCTATAACCTTCACCCAATAAATCTCCCGGTTACGCGTTAAGCCTAACATATCGTACACATGCGGCTATTAGCACTGGATATTGGCAATACTGCCCGCAAATGGGCGCTTCTGCAGGAAGGTCGGGTGGTGGCGCATGGGCACTGGCAACAACCCCGGGACCTGCCGCAGGACTGGCAAAGGCTCGGCTGGATAGCCAGCGGGCAGGTAGATGCCCCCACGCAGGGGTGGCTGCAAGCCCGGCAGAGCACGCAGATCACCGGCCAGACCCCGGGACTATTACAGAATGCCTACCAAACCCCGCATACCCTGGGTGCAGACCGCTGGGCTGCCATCAACGGCGCATGGGCACTGGCACAAGGTAAACCCGCGGTAGTATTTGACCTGGGCACGGCGCTTACCTGCGAAGTTGCCCAGGAGGGCAGCTACCTGGGCGGCAGTATCTCCCCCGGTTTGCACCTGCGGCTGGAAGCCCTGCACCGGCATACTGCACAGCTACCCTTACCGGACGTTGCGCAAACGTATCATTTCCCTGCCCTCAATACCCGCGAAGCACTGCTTGCAGGAGCCGTACAGGGGGTCTTCCTGGAGATAACAGGCCGCATTAGCCTGCTCACCGCACAACTGGGAGAGCACCCGCAGGTGTATATCTGCGGAGGAGACGCTCCATTTTTTGAAAACCATTGGAAAACTCCCATTTTTGCCCGTCCGCATCTGGTGGCAGAGGGTATCTGGCATTTGATGCAACTGCAAAACGCATGAGGCGCATACACCGGTATATTTTTTTCGTAAGCATTGCTGTGGTGGCCGCGCTGGGCACCCCGCCCGTCCGGGCACAGCAACAAACCTACAGTCCATACTCGGAATATGGAGTAGGAGAGCTGAACACACCTGCTATGAGCCGCTATTTCGGCATGTATGGGCTGGGTGTGGCTGCCGGAGATCCCTACTCTGTCAACTACCAGAACCCGGCCAGCTGGGGGCAGGTGCGCACAACCACCCTGGACTTTTCGCTGCAGGCCCGGAATACGCGCCTGAGCACCGCTCAAACCAGCATCCCCTTCGGCTCCGGCGGGCTCAATGCGCTGGCGTTCGTCTTCACCAAACCCCGCTCCAACTTCGGGGTATCTGCCGGGCTATTGCCTTACAGTAGTGTGGGGTATGAGGTGCGCCGGGTGATTACCGTACCCAACGACACCACCACTGCCAATATGGTCAGCCACCACGAAGGGCAGGGCGGCCTCAACACCTTCTACCTGGGTGCCGGCGGCAAGCTCCGGAACCTGCCCATCTATGTAGGCGGCAGCCTCAACTACCTGTTTGGCACGGTGCGCAATACCTACACCTCCGGATTTGCCACCACGGTTTCTGCCAGCAATCCACTGGGCATTACCCCCACTACCCGCACAGAAGTCCACCGCACCATATCCTACCAGGGGTTAAGCGCGCGGGCAGGCATCATCTATAGAGATACGCTCTTTCGCACACATATACCTGCACCGGATTCCACCAGCAGCGCCAGGGAGCGTGCCCGCTACCAGCGCCGCAAAGTGGAACAGAACGCCCCCAACTTCCTGCGCGTGGGCCTCATCTGGGAGCAGCCCGTGTGGGGCCGGAGTGAGCGCGACCTGATCGTGGTGGGCAGCAGCGGCGGATCTCTTTACAATGCCGTGGACACCCTCGACCGCAGCCCGCAGGTATCCGTTTCCTTACCCTTTACTGCCGGTATGGGGATCTGCCTGGAGCGCGAGCTCCGTTACCTCATCGGGCTGGACATCACCTACCAGAACTGGAGCACATTTGCCCTGGACGGAGAGAACCAGCACCTGCAAAATCTTTTGCGGTTATCCCTGGGGGGAGAGTGGATCCCCAACCGTAATCCCACCAACCTGAATGCCCCTTTCCTGAGCCGTATCGCCTGGCGCGCAGGCACGGGATACGAACAAAGTTACCTGCGCCTGAACGGACAGGCCATCACAGCTTACGGTGCTTCGGTGGGTATGGGCATCCCTATCTCCAAGCTCAGCAGCAACCGCATCAACCTGGGCCTGCAATGGCAGCGCCGGGGCACTACCGAGAATAACCTGGTACGGGAAGACAACGTGAGGTTCCTGCTGGGCATCAGCTTCAGTGAGCTATGGTATAGTCCCCGCAAATACCAATAGGATGGTCCCCAGCGCAGCTCCCCGCTATGCTCCGGTGCGCATACTCCTGCGGCTGTGGAGCATATGGTACTTCGCAGGCTTTTTTGGACTTTACCTGGCCATATGGCCATTTCAGGCAGCTCTTCTGGCTACTAACCGGTCATGGGCACGCCGTAGCGCACATACGCTTAACATCTTATGGGGGTATTGGGTCTTCCTGTGGGGGCTGTGCCGGGTACGGGTCATCCGCCAGGCGCGTTTACCGCAGGGACCCTGCATATATGCGGCCAATCACCGCAGCTATATAGACATTCCCGCGGGCCATGTGGCCCTACGCCGCTACTTTAGGTATATCGCCAAGCAGGAGCTGGCCCGCCTGCCGCTGTTCGGGTATATGTACCGCAAACTACATATCCTGCTCGATCGCAGCTCTGGTGGCGCGCGCGCGCGCAGCCTGCAGCGGGCCGCCGCCGCCTTACGCGAAGATGAAAGCCTGTTCATCTTCCCGGAAGGCACCACCCGGCACCCCGATGCTTTTCAGCTGGGCGCCTTCCAGCCCGGCGCATTTGCCCTGGCTATCAAATACAACATTCCCATAGTGCCCATAGCCCTAGTAGGGACCTCCCGCATGCTCTCGAACGACGGCAAATTCTGGCTACGCCCCTTCCGGACGATAACCGTGGTTATCCACCCGCCTGTTATCCCAAATACACTAACTTTGCCCGAACCGGAGGTGCTTTCACAGGCGCTTAAGGATATATTGCAACATACCCTGGACCGCTATGCAAATAGATGACGCCCTGATAGACAAACTAAGCGCGCTGGCCAAGCTCTCATTCGAGGATGCGGACCGCGCAGCGATCAAAGCCGATTTGCAGCGCATGTTAAACTTTGTAGAAAAGATTGCAGAGGTGGATACCACAGGCGTGGAACCGCTTATTCATATGACACAAGCGGTGAATGTGTGGCGGGAAGATGAAGTGCGGCCCACGCTCACCCATGAGCAGGCGCTGGCCAATGCCCCCAAACGTGACAGCGATTATTTCAGGGTACCCAAAGTCATTAAAAGCTAATCTTGCAGGAACGTGGCGCAGAAACTATCTGAAGAAACCTCAGGCACACCGCCTGTACTTTCGCTGGATTTTTTCTACTGGCAGTATAACCGTGCCGGGAAACGCCTTTTCATACTGGCCTATGCTGTGCTGGCGCTCATGGCTGTCCTTCTGCTGGTTGCAGATAGCCTGCCGGGCCGGTGGGCGCTGGATGTGCTGCCGGACAGCCTCCACCAGACGGAGGCCCTCTCTGCACACAACTATACACACAACTACCGCGAAGTGCCGGTAATGGCGCAGGGCAGCTGGAACTACACTATTTATGGGGCAGGCATGATACAGCCCACGCTATCCATGCTGCTGATACTGCTGGTAGCCATCAGTGTGGGGTGGAGCGTACTATTGGCGGCTTCGGCCCGGTTTGCGGATATATGGGGATATCTCATTTACCTTGGTCATGCGCTTTTTATCTACCTGGCAGGCTCTTCTGAGCTCATCTTCCGGCACCCTTCGCCCTACCTGGCGCTGATCCCCATTTTCGGCTTCATCCTGCCGGCCTATCTCTTCAAGGAGCAAATGCTGAAGGCCAGCCTGTGGGTACAGTTCTGGCTTTTCCTGGGTCTGCACCTGCTGCTGTTTGGCCTGGTACTCGGCTTCAGTGGTTATGCCGGACTGTTTCAACTGGCCGTGACGGGATACCCCGTACACGTGGCCATTACGCTGCTGTTTATCCTCGCTTGCGCCAAGGAGTTGTTACAACTGCTGGTATTTATGGGCAATTCCCGTGCCCCGCACACCCGCCTGTCTGTGGGACGTTTGAGCTGGCTCCTGCTGCCGCTGGTATTGCTCATGCTGATGCAGGCCCTGTCCTATACGGGCTTACTGCCGGCAGGCTTTCGCCTCTTTAGTCCCATGTGGCTGTTGGTACCTGCGGTGCTGCTTATCGTCTTCACTGCGCAGAACAGCTACTTTCAGTTGCGGGACATCATTCCTGCCAACCTCGCCTTCAGCCTGCTTATCCTGGGCGCCGGTATCCTGTCGCTGGGAAACCTAGCCTACTGGTTCATGGCGGGGGAATACACCCTGCGTTTTGTCCTCCACAAACACACCGCTCTGATATTTGGCTTAGTGGGCGTATTTCAACTGATCTACCTGTATGCCAACTTCGGGCCCCTGCTGGCGCAGCGGGTCAATGTGTACTATATGCTGTTCAAAGCGCCGCGTTTTCGTTTTGCAGCCGTTTGGTTTGCGGCCTTGCTGGGGGTGGTGCTGGTAGAAGGCATGGCCCGGTGGTCTGGCGTGCGGGCAGTGCAAGCCAGCTATTACCAGCAAAAAGGAGACGCCCAGTTGATAGCAGGCATCTATGAGACCGAAATCCCCCCCGTGGAGCAAATGGTGGCGGAAGGAGATGCCCAGATAGCTTATGGCGCCCAGTACTGGTATGAACTGGCCGTGGAAAAGCTGCCTGTCACTGTGAAGGCATCGTATAACCTGGCGGCCCTGCGCATTGCCAAACTGCCGGCATTTGGTGCAGATGACGTGGAGGAGATCTCCACCCTGTACAAGTTCACCGGCTCTCCCGGCGAATTTCCTTATGCCTATGTGAACTGGGGACGCTTCCTGGCTCAAGCCGGGCGCATACCGCAGGCCAAACAGGTGCTCCACAGCTATGTCCGCAGCTACCCGCACCCGCATGTATATCTGGCGCTGTCCGGCATATACTTCCATACCCAGGATCCGGACTCAGCTATCCTGATGCTGAAGGAAGCGCTCCGGCTGGATCCTAATGACGGGATAGCTTATGCCAACATGGCGGCAGTATACCACAAATGGAAACGCCCGCAACAGGCGCTCGCTTTTGCCAAAGCAGCCTTTAAGACCCAGCCGCAGGCACCTGCCGTGCAGGAAAACTACTGGTTCCTGATGATGCAGGCAGGAGAAGTGCCGGAGGAAGTCACTATTGACCCGGAGCAGGATCTGACGCCGGTAACGGACTCTCTCCGTTATCCCTATTATGCCCTGATGAACAAGGCGCTGGCCGCCTGCCGCGCCGGCAACTGGAATGGGGCAGACCAACTGGCCGCCAGGCTGCTGGAGTACCGTGAGACCCCGGATGCCCTGCTCCTGCGCCTGATCACCCAGACCGGACGCGACAGCCTGGAACATGCCGCATCCCGCTACCTGTACCTCAGCGAATTTTACCCGCCCTTCAAGGCACGTGCTGCAGAGGCAATGGGCACCTATTGTTATCGCAAAAGCGCGTACCACCAGGCCCGGGTATACTACCGCACCGCGGCAGAGGCAGGCAGTGCCCCTGCTGCTTTATGGGCTGCCTGGAGCCTGCTGGACCTAGGCGCGCACGAAAAAGCCTATGAAGAGCTCCAGAAAGTGGCGGTAGACCACCCCATGCTCGCAGACCTGTGCACCCAGGAGATGGCCCTGCTGGATTCTGCCTACGGCTTGCCCAGTTGCTTTATCGGCTGGAACTTTGCAGGCATCACCCCGCTGCAGGCCATGCGCCTGGGCGTCTATGCCGCCGGGCGCCAGAAGCTGCATATCTGCACCCGGGCCTTTGCTTTTGTCCTGCAACAAGACAGTACTACCGTAAGGCCCTTTATCGAAATGGCACGCGCCTATGCACAGGAACCCGATTTTGCGCTGGCCCGCACACAACTGGATGCAGGGCTCAAACGCCATCCCCATCACCCGGAGCTGCTCTGTGAGAAGGCAATGATCTACCTGCGGGAAGGCAATACCCCCCAGGGGCTGGCTACCCTGGCACCTTTGGAAGAAAATAATATGCCATTGGTACTGGCCACCCGCGGACGGCTGGTACTGGCCAAAGGAGACACTGCCCGGGCCATTTCCCTGTACAGACAAGCGCTGGAGCAGGACCCGTGGAACCTGGAATGGCTGGAGCAGCTGGCTACCATCTATACACTGCGGAAAGAACCCCTGGAAGCTTACCTGCTGATGACCCGGGCCATCAGGCTGAACGATGCCGACCCCTGGCTGATGACCCGCTATGCCTGGAGCGCCTTTGACCTGGGCAAATACAAGGACGCCCAGGAGGCCATGCGCGCCGCCCTGAAAAATGCGGAGCCCTTCCCGGAACTGAGGCCTACTTTGCAGGCGCAGCAACAAGCGCTGGAGCAAGCCATCACGCGGGTAGAGGAATCCACTTATGTTGAAGATTTATGAAAAATATAGCCGTATTCGCCAGCGGTGCCGGGTCTAATGCCATGGCGCTTATTGAGCACTTTAACCAAAAGGCCAGTAAGGTGGCGCGTGTGGCAATCGTACTGACCAACAACCCCGATGCACCGGTCCTGCAGCATGCCCGGGATGCGGGTGTCAAAGCCCAGCTCCTGGACCCTGCCGACTATAACAATGGCGAAACCCTGACGGATATCCTTTTTGACGAAGCCATTGACCTCATTGTGCTGGCAGGCTACATCAAGCGTATCCCGGAGGAACTGATCGAAGCCTTTCCCAACGCTATCATCAATATACATCCCTCCCTGCTGCCCAAATACGGGGGCAAGGGCATGTATGGCCTCTATGTGCATGAAGCTGTGGTAGAAAATGGAGAGAAAGTGAGCGGAATCACCATCCATTATGTGAACGAGGAATATGACCAGGGAGAAATCATCCAGCAGGTGCAGCTACCTGTAAACCCCAAATGGACCTCTGCCCAGCTGCAACAACACATCCTGCGGCTGGAACACCAGCACCTGCCGCTCACGGTGGAAAAGATTTGTGCCCGTATGAAGTAATTTTGCGCGTAATTTGTGCTTTTAGCGCACTTCATGTCTGCATCTGATACTTCTCTCAAGAATATACGTACTGCCCTGATTTCCGTATACCGCAAAGACGGCCTGGCCCCCTTATGCCAGGCGCTGGCACAGGGCGGCGTACAGTTGTACAGCACCGGGGGCACGGCTGTTTTTCTGAGGGAACAGGGGCTTCTGGTAACCGAGATCGCAGAAGTATCCGGCTATCCCAGTATCCTGGGAGGACGGGTAAAAACACTGCACCCTGCAGTATTCGGGGGCATACTGGCTCGGCAAGACCTGGCGCAGGACCAGCAGGACCTGGCCGCACACAGCCTGCCCACCTTCGACCTGGTGGTGGCCGACCTGTATCCGTTTGAAGAAACCGTTGCGCACACCACGGACGCAAGCGCCATCATTGAGAAAATAGACATCGGCGGGGTGAGCCTGCTGCGCGCAGCAGCCAAGAACCATGCGCATGTGGCCGTAGTGGCCGGGCAGGAGTATTATGCCAGCTTCACTGCCCTGCTGAAGGCCCAGGGCTGCCATACCACCCTGGCACAGCGCCACGAACTGGCCCGGCAGGCGTTTGCCACCACAGCCCGCTATGAGCAGGCCATCTCAGACTGGTTCGGCCACCCGCATACCCAACCCATGCGCTACGGGGAAAATCCGCATCAGGCGGCGCATTTCGTGGGCAGCCTGGAGGAAGTGCTGGACATTTACGGCGGCAAAGCCCTGAGCTATAACAACCTGCTGGACGTGGATGCCGCCCTGCGCACCCTGCGGGATTTTGAACCCGGCACATTCGTTATCATCAAACATACCAATCCCTGTGGCATTGCCACAAGGGATACGGTAGAAGCGGCAGAGACGGCCGCCCGCGCCTGTGACCCCGTCAGTGCCTTTGGCGGCATACTGGCCACGAACCTGAAGGTCACCCGAGCCGCAGCAGAATCCATGCATCCTCACTTCTGGGAAGTATTGCTGGCGCCGGAGTATGAGCCTGCCGCACTGGAATTACTGCAGCAGAAGACTAACCGGCGCATTATCCGCTACAAGCACCTGAACCTGCCTGCAGAAGAGCAGCGCACTGTTCTCAATGGTAAGCTGTATCAGCAGCCGGACACGCTGGCAACCACAGCAGATGCCCTGGAAGTAGCTACCGGAGCCCAGCCAACTGCCACACAGGTTGCGGACATGCTGTTTGCCGAACGTTGCGCCAAACACCTGAAAAGCAATGCCATCGCCATCGTCAAAGACCGCCAGCTGATAGGCGCCGGCTGTGGACAGACCAGCCGCGTAGATGCCATGCAGCAGGCACTGGACAAGGTGCTGCGGATGGGATTCTCCACCCAGGGAGCCGTACTGGCTTCGGATGGGTTTTTCCCCTTCTCAGACGGCGTGGAACTTGCCCATAAAGCCGGCGTGCAGATATTTCTGCAACCCGGCGGCAGCATGCGGGATGAGCAGACGCTGGAATATTGCCGGACTCACCAGTTGATAATGGCCCTGACAGGAACCCGACATTTTAGACATTAGGACGCATGGGATTTTTTGATTTCCTCACCAAAGAGATAGCCATAGACCTGGGCACCGCCAATACCCTGATCATGTTCAATGACAAGGTGGTGGTGGATGAGCCCTCTATCGTAGCTATAGACCGCAATACCAACAAGGTGATCGCCGTGGGCAAGGAAGCCCTGATGATGCACGAAAAGACGCATGAGAACATCAAAACAGTGCGCCCGCTCAGGGATGGGGTGATTGCGGACTTTACGAATGCGGAATTCATGATCCGCGAGTTCATCAAAAAGATCACTACCGAACGAAGCTGGCTGGCGACCAGTCACCGCATGGTCATCTGCATTCCCAGCGGCATCACCGAAGTGGAAAAACGCGCCGTGCGCGACAGTGCGGAGCATGCCGGCGCCAAAGAAGTGCACATGATCCACGAGCCCATGGCGGCAGCCATCGGTATCGGCATCGATGTGCAGGCGCCCATTGGGCAAATGGTGGTGGACATCGGGGGCGGCACCACGGAGATTGCGGTGATAGCCCTGAACGGTATCATCTGCGACCAGAGCATCCGCACGGCAGGTGACGAGCTGAACAATGACATCCTGGAATATGTGCGCCGGCAGCACAACCTGCAGATAGGAGAAAAGACTGCCGAACGCATCAAAATAGAAGTAGGCGCCGCTATACCGGAGCTGGATAACCCGCCGGAGAATGTAGAGATCAAAGGACGGGATATTATGACGGGTATCCCCAAGAAAATATCCATCAGCTACAAGGAAGTGGCACATGCCATTAACAAGTCCATTGTCAAGATAGAAGATGCCATCTTAAAAGCGCTGGAGATGACCCCTCCGGAGCTTTCGGCAGACATCTATGAACATGGGATTCACCTGACAGGCGGGGGTGCATTGCTTCGGGGGCTGGACATCCGCATCAGTGAGAAGACCAAACTGCCGGTGCATGTGGCAGAGGATCCGCTGCGGGCAGTGGTGAGGGGCACGGGTATTGCGCTGAAGAACTTCAAGAAATACAAGTACCTGATGCAATAGGTTATGGGGCGTCTGCTGGCCTTCCTCTACGCCTGGCGGGGCGCCATATGGTTTCTGCTGATACAGGGTGTATCGGTGTTACTGTTAGCCAGCTACAACAGCAGGCACCAGCTGGTCTTCAATGCATTCTCACGGGATATCACGGGCAGCATTCAGCGGATGAATACCCAGATGGATAATTATTTCAACCTGGGCAAAGATAACCGCGACCTGATGTCAGAGAATATCAACCTGCGCAAACAGATCTTTCGCCTGCAGCAGGAAGTGGATGCCTATAAATACCGCATCCCGCTCAGCCACCAGTTCCGCATCATTGCAGACAGCTTGCTGCCCAATGAAGAATACCGCTTCATTCCCTGCAAAGCCATTTATAATACCATCTCCTCCAATTACAACTATATCAAACTGGATGTGGGCCGCAAGGATGGCGCCCGTGAAGGGATGGGTGTCATTTCTGAGGATGGTGTAGTGGGCATGGTGGTAAGCGTCAGTGAAAACTACTCGCTGGCCATGAGCCTGCTCAACACACGGATGCGCCTGAATGCAGTGGTCAGCGGCCGGGGGATACAAGGCACATTTCGCTGGCGGGGCGGCACGGCGCGGTTTGGCCACCTGGAAGACATCCCGCTGCACTTTAACCTGCAGGAGAATGACCTGGTAACCACCAGCGCCTACAGCAGCATCTTCCCGCCGGGCTATGTGATCGGCACCGTTACCGAAATCCGGGACAACAAACCGAATGGATTCTACGAGATCAGTGTGAAGCTGCATACGGATTTCTACCGGCTCAATTATCTCTACCTGATAGAGAACAGGCGCCGGGATGAACTGGAGAACCTAACCCCCCAACAGCCATGACAGGCCTGCTGCGTTATAGCCTGTTCTTTGTGCTCTACATCCTGGCACAGGCGCTGTTGTTTTCCATACTGGATCTGCCGGATCTGTACATGTGGCCCAAGATATTTCCTGTCTATGTGCTCACGCTGCCATTCATATTACCCCGCTGGGCAGAGTTCCTGATAGCATTTGCGATGGGCGTGCTGGTAGACTGGACACTGCAGCTGCCGCTCGGGGGGAGCTCCTTCAGCCTGGTGACCCTGGTGGCAGTGCGCAAATACTGGATCATGCTCATCTCGCAACAGGGCAATAAGGAATTCTTCCAGGCACTGAGACTAGACCGGGAATCGCTGAGCTGGCTGCTCACCTACCTGCTGCCTATGGTCTTTTTTTACGAACTGGTGTACTATATCACTATAGACTTTGGCATCGGGCTATATACGCTCCTCAAGATACTGGGTAGCGGAACAGCCTCCGTTTTCTGGGTTAGTGTGCTGGTCATTCTCACCAACCGGCGCAGTAAACGGGAATAGGTCATGCAGTATCGCGAGCGCAGATTTTTTATCCTGGGACTTATCGGCATCATTTTCCTGGTGTTTGTGATCCGGCTGTTCTACCTGCAGGTACTGAGCCCGGACTTTGCCGCCCGTGCAGAACGGAATGTCATAAAGAAAGAGATCCTGATTCCCTCCAGAGGCATTATCTATGACCGCACGGAGCGCATCTACGTGACCAATACCCCCATCTACAACCTGTATATCACTCCCAAGGAGCTGTATATACCGGACAGCACGCTTTTCTACAAGCACCTGGGCATGTCTCCTGCACGGCTTAGGCGCAAGATTCAGGAAGCCCGTGACTTCAGCATTCATAAAAAGACCCAGCTGGAGGGTGGTATCAATGCCGATGTTTTCCGGCGCATGCAGGAACAACTGTGGAAGACCCGCGGGGTCTATGTGGAGGTGCGTAACACCCGCGAATACCTGTACCCGGTAGGAGCCAATTACCTGGGCTATATCTCTGAGGTAAATGATGGCGACATTGCCGTGGACAAATACTACCAGAGCGGTGATTTCATTGGCACCACAGGGATTGAACGACGCTACGAGCCCATTTTGCGGGGCCGCAAAGGGGTGCGTCACGTGCTGGAAGATGTGCATGGACGCGAGGTGGGCCCCTTTCATAACGGAGACCATGACACCATTCCCGAGAAGGGGGAAGATCTTATCATCAGCATAGACGTCAAACTCCAGGAGCTGGGCGAACACCTGATGCAGCATAAAACGGGCAGTATCGTGGCGATAGAACCGGCCACAGGCGAGATCCTGGCTTTTGTCAGCGCCCCCACTTATGACCCCAATTACCTGGTAGGCAGCCAGCGTCTCAAGTACTTCTACCGCCTGCTACAGAAAGACACGCTCAAACCCCTCTTTAACCGGCCGCTGCAAGCCACCTATCCGCCGGGCTCCATCTTCAAGGTGCTGAACGGGTTGATCGCCCTCAATGAGGGCACCCTGTCTCCTCAAACAGCCTACCCCTGTGGAGGAGGATTCTCCCGGCACCCGCAAGGCAAGCCCAAATGTCACCCGCACCCCAGCCCACTCACCGTGCATGCCGCCATTCAGCACTCCTGCAATGCGTTCTTTGCCGCTACCTATGTAGACATGCTCAACAGTCGCAAGTATGCTTCTTTTTATGAAGCCTATAACCGCTGGCATATGTACATGGAACGCTTTGATGTGGGCAAGCTCACGGGCATAGATATTCCCAACGAAAAGAAAGGATTGATCCCTTCCCAGGCATTTTATGACCGCTGGTATGGCAAGAACCGGTGGAAAGCGATGACCATCGTATCCAACTCTATCGGGCAGGGAGAGGTGACGATGACGCCCCTCCAGATGGCAAACGTAGTATGCGCTATTGCCAACAGAGGGCACTATATACAGCCTCATTTCTTCAAGCGCTTTGCCAATCCCCGGGCAGACGATTCTCCCCCGCGTTTTGAACGTGTGGAAACCGGCATCAGCCACGAATACTATGAGCTGGTGACAGACGCCATGGAACAGGTGGTCGTAGCGGGTACCGGCATAGGGGCACAGGTAAAAGACATTGCCGTGTGCGGCAAAACGGGAACGGCTGAAAACCCTCATGGGGAGGATCACTCCGTATTCATTGCATTTGCACCCAAAGAAAACCCCAGGATAGCCCTGGCTGTGATCATCGAGAATGCGGGCTTCGGCGGGCAATGGGCGGCTCCCATGGCCAAACTTATGCTGGAACAGTACCTGAAAGGTAAGGTAGAAAGCACGGACGTCTACCAGTATCTCACGGAGAAGACATTCTGGGTAAATATCAAACGCCCGGATTACTCACTGGATTCCTTTGAGCGGTGGCTGGAACAGGTGGGGGGTATGGTGGAAGATAAACCCTAAGCCCCGGATCTGGCAACGGAGACTTATAAAAAAACCACCTGCTGCGCAGCAGGTGGCCGTATGCAACCGGGTAAGGCTAGCGGTTCGGCTGGGGAGTATACCGCAGGTAGGGTTTTACGACACGATGGCCCTTGGGAAAGCGCGCGGGAATATCTTCCGTAGCGATAGCGGGGGCAACGACCACATCCTGCCCGGGCTCCCAGTTGGCCGGAGTAGCCACACTGTATTCTGCGGTGAGCTGCAGGCTCTCCAGCACACGCAACAGTTCCTGGAAATTCCGTCCGGTACTGGCAGGATAAGTCAGGATGAGCTTGATGCGCTTATCCGGGCCGATAATGAAGACGGAACGCACCGTAAAGGTTTCACTGGCATTGGGGTGAATCATATCGTAGAGGCTACTCACTTTCTTATCGGCATCTGCCAGGATAGGGAAGTTCACGGTCACCTGCTGTGTCTCATTAATATCCTTCACCCACCCGTGGTGACTATCCAGGGGGTCTACACTCAAGGCCAGGACGCGGGTATTTCGCTGCTCAAAAGCATCCTTGAGCCGTGCAACGGCTCCCAGCTCGGTAGTGCACACAGGCGTATAATCTGCCGGGTGACTAAACAAGACCGCCCACTTGCCGTCTATGTACTGGTAAAAGTTGAGCTCACCCTCGGTAGAAAGGGCCGTAAAATCCGGTGCGGTATCGCCTAATCGAAGTGCCATATACTTTAAGAATTAAGTTTGGCACAAAACAACAAAACAATCTTTTATTCTGCAAATAATATTTTTAATTCAGATATACAGACTTTTAATCCGAAAATTATGGAGTTCGGCCAATAAAAAAGGCTCCTTACGGAGCCTTCCCTATCATAAGAATCAGAAGCAGTTATTTGCCGGCAGGTTTTTTCTCCTGGGGTTTATCCTGCGCAGGTGCAGCAGGCTCTGCCGGTTTGCGACGCGCCATGATCAGGCTGGTGCGGTCTTCTCCCCTGCCCTGCTGATATCCCATCTGGAAAGAAACGGGCTTTACAGGGTGCTTCTTGGTAGCATAAGCTTGTGCCAGCGGGCGTTCAAACTGAGTAGTAAAGGGCGGCACAGGCGGCACATAGTTGCCATACAGGGTGATATCCCAGGTATTCAGGTCAAACTGGCCATAGCGCAGTCCGGTATCATCCTGGAAGAAGAAGTCAGTAATATCCGTGATCAGTGCACGCAAGGTATTGGTACTTTCCCACTGGATCACATAGCTGCCGCTTTTGAAGTAGGTGCTCACCCGGCCCAGTCCGCGCAGCCACTTGATCAGCTCTGTGTGGCGGCTGAAGCGCTTCTCTGCCGGGAAATCCTGTGCATCAAACACGATATAAATGAGCTCCTGCACGGGCGCATCTTCACTGCGACGGAAGAGGTAGCGCATACCCGTCACCAGGCTGTCATTGGTGCCCATGCCATAACTGGCATCCTTGCCAATGGGCTCCAGCTCACCGTTCATATTGATCTTGATGCGCTCTACATTCAGCACCTCATTGCCCCGCTCTGCCATAAAGGTGAGGATAATGGGCAGGCTGCCATTGAGCTCTGCCCGGCGGAAATCGCCCCCCATTTCGCTGGTCACAAAAAAGCTGCGGCGCATAATGGTACGCAGGCTGTGCTGAATGCTCTTGAGATTATGGTCCAGCCGGTCCTTGGGTATCTCGCGGATATTGGGTAGCTGCCCTTCGGGCTCCAGTCCCCAGAACACGTATTTACGCGCATTGGGGAACAAGGCATGCGCCGTGATAAAATCCGGGCCGGAGAAGGGGTAAAGCATCACGCGGTCGCTCTTATGCTCCTCGGGGAACTCTGCCTGGGCAAAGGCCTCCACTTTCTTCAGATAGTCGCGATACTGCTGCCAGAGGGATCCCTTGAAGAAATCGCGGTGCTGCTGCGCAGTAGCGCCATTGTCAATACTATCCAGCACACTGCCGGCCAGTCGTTCCTTCCCGGCCAGCAAACGCGCCAGGTCATTCCAGTAGCGGTCATATTTCGGCTTTTCAGAGGCTTCCTTGCCACCTTTACCGTTTTTGCCGCCTTTGAGGTCACCAATTTCTTTTTTACCCCCGGAGCAGGCCATGTGCCCTATAACTCCCCAGGCCAGCAATGCAGCCAGTACAATTTTCTTCATTACTTCATCCAAAAAAATGTAATTCAGGGGGCGAATTAAGCAAAAAACCGCGGCCTGCCTAGCACTCCCCCCACATACTTATACACCATAGTTATAAACCGGCTGAGGGCCTTGTGGGCAAAGCAGTCCTCAATCGCCCCAGATCCACTGCCCCTTGATGCGCAAAGCTTCATCCAGCTTATGCTGCAGGAGGAAGTCCCGCACCTGGTGTGGCTCCAGGCGTTGCATAGGCAAAGAAGGACTGTCTGCCAGCGCATACAGCATCATACCCAGGAACCGTACATTATTATGCATATGCACAGGGTCTACCAGACGGATCTCATCGCAGTTGCTATGGTAACAATCGGTCACACCCGGATGATGTTTGCCATTGGCCCAGAAAACAGGAACGCCCTCCAGCATAAACGGCTGGTGATCTGAGTGCAGGCCCGCATGGGCAGAATGGGTATTGGTAAAGCCGGTGTCCAGCGCATGAATATACGCCCCCACATCAGCCAGCAATTCCAGCAGTTCGGGCCGGCCCACGGCATTGAATCCTACGGGGTTACCGGTCATATCCACATTGATCATAGCACGCACCTGGTCCAGGGTGCCATTGGCCTTGGCCTGTGCCACATAGTGGGTGGAACCCAGCAGGCCCTGCTCTTCTCCCATGAACAGCACAAACTCAAGGGTACGCCGCGGCCGCAAGCCCAGCACCTGGTATACGCGGGCCAGTTCCACGATACTGAAAGCCCCGATACCATTATCTATAGCACAATGAGACAGATCCCAGCTGTCGAGATGCCCGCCGATCACGATCTTTTCGCGGGGAAGCTCCCTGCCGGGAATGGTGGCAATGACATTGCGGGCCCTGACGGGCGCCACCCGGTTTTGCATGCGGAGGTGTACCGATACCTCGGAGTATCCGCGGATATGAAGGGTCTCCTTCAGCCAGGCGCGCAACTGCGCTCCCCCGGCTTTGCTGATGCACGCTACAGGTATCGACACCAGGTTACCGTCCACGGAACAGGTACCTGTCAGCACATTGTCACCTTCCCGGTCATAGACAAACAGCACTCCGGCAGCCCCGTATTGGATGGCCAGTTGTGTTTTTTCACTACGGTGCAGGTTGCGGGTGCCGGGTGCCGCATGATGCAGCCCCAGGTTTACCAGCAATATGCGCCCCTTCAGGTAGTTGGGGCCTATCGCCATCAGGGAATCATAATCGTCCTGCAAGCCATTGCCCGCATCTATCAGCGGGGCTTTGATGTCTGCCGACACAGGCGTCTGAGCAAGTGCCACGGACTGGATCTTAAGATAAGGAATCGTATCATACCGGGCATTGGGGTGGCTGCGGCGCGCCTGCACCTCACAGCTTACCCGGCTCCAGGCTTCCACCTCAAAAGGCTGATAGCTCACGGTCTCCAGCCCATAGGCACGCCATTTGTCATAGACAAAGGTCTCTGCCCTGGCGCCATTTTCGCTACCCGTAAGCCGGTGGCCTATATGTTCGCACACCCATTTGAGGGTCTCATACCCTTGTGCATGGGCCAGCACCTCCTGATTGATGCGGGTAAATACCTCCTGAACGGACGGTGCCTCTTGTGCAGATACGCGCAGAGAGTTCATCAATACAAACAGGCATGCGATAGATAGTTTATGCAGAAACATACGATTTACTCAATAAGACTCAAAAATACAGGATTTATCTTGAAAAGATACTTATTCCTACTATCGCCCCGCAGACATCAGGCTTCGGCAGTATAGGCCATCTCTTCTGCCTGAGCAGCCTGCATTTCCCACTCCTCGCCGGCTTCTGCAAAATGCGCCTGTGCTTCCCTGAAATAACGGGCGGAAGCTGCATGCTTACCAAACTGAAGCAGGAGTTGTCCCAGCTCCATCTCCACCTCTGCCAGGTGGGCGGGCGTGCAGTCGGATGTTGCTGGCAGGTCTTCCAGCAACTGCTTCAGGGCCAGGCGCCCCTCATTGGGTTTGCCCACCGTGATATAGTAGCGCGCCAATGCCCGCTGTACAGGCACTACCGCGGCCATATACCCCTGCTCCCGCCAGGATGCCATCCTGGCGAGCACATCTTCCAACCCATCTGTCTGCAAGGCAGCCAGCCACTCCCGGTCTTCTGCCGGCAATGCCTGGGCTTGTCCGCCCATCAGCTGCCATCCGGTATATTCCACCAGCAGGTGCAGCACGGCCTGCAATCCATACTGTGCCCACTCCGGCGCAGCGGTTTCCGTATGCACAATGATCTCCTGGTAGCAGGGCAGATTTTCATAGACCTGGAGATCAATCTGTCCCTGGGGCAGCATAATACGCCGCCAGCGGACCGTAGCCATATTCCACTGCACCAGGAACTCCAGTGTAGCGGGACTTTGGGGCGCCGTTTCCAGCAAGGTATCCAGCAAATGACGGCTGACATCCAGAGCATTCAGCAACCCCTGGGCATCTTTCACATAGGTAAGCACATGCAGCAGCTGCTGCCAATCAGCAGGGTCCTGGCTGGGCGAGGGTCCCAGGCAACGGTCTTGGAGCGATTCCAGGTGTGTGTGCAGCGTGGTATCGTCCAGCTGATCCAGGGTTTCAGGCGTAATCATGGGGGTAAACTAGTGCATTTTCGGGTTAGCTGCCCATTGGCGGAATTTTTGCAGAAAAAAATTGGCGCATAACATCTCATCTACTATCTTTGCAGGCTCAATTCTCCAAGGATATGTTTGCAGTAGTAGATATTGCGGGTCACCAGTTCAAGGTCAGTGCAGACCAGTTTCTGTATGTGAACCGTTTGCCCCAGGCCGAAGGCGAAGAGTTTACACTGGAAAGTGTAATGCTCGTGGCCAATGACGGCAAAGTGCAGGTAGGCGCTCCTTTTGTAAAGGGCGCTACTGTTCAGGCCAAAGTGCTGAGCCATCTGAAAGACGACAAAGTGATCGTCTTCAAA
Source organism: Bacteroidota bacterium (assembly GCA_019638695.1). Classification (GTDB taxonomy): domain Bacteria; phylum Bacteroidota; class Bacteroidia; order J057; family JAJTIE01; genus JAHBTG01. The sequence goes on from JAHBTG010000003.1 coordinate 57,704, forward strand.
AAGAAACGCCGCAAAGGCTATAAGAAGAAAAACGGTCACCGCCAGGCGCTGACCAAAATCCAGATTCAGTCTATCAAAGCTTAATTTCCCCTTACCATGGCACACAAGAAAGGCGTCGGTAGTTCCAAGAACGGTCGTGAGAGCGAAAGCAAACGACTGGGCGTGAAAATATTCGGTGGACAGTCGGCCAAAGCAGGCAATATCCTGATCCGCCAGCGGGGCACTGCCACGCATCCCGGCAAGAACGTGGGCGTTGGCAGAGACCACACCCTCTTTGCCCTGGTAGACGGCACTGTAAAGTTCAGCCGCCGCAACGACCGTAAATATGTGCACATTGAGCCCCAGGCTTAACGGCACACTCCTGTAACAGAGAACCATTGTTCTTTTCTGAAAGAGAAGACGACCTTGACGGTTGTCTTTTTTTTTGAGCCCAACCGCCAACTATTTTTTAACATTAAGCCCCTGGTCTTTTGGCTAACTTGGGCGCCCATATGAACTATCAACAGGATCGGAAAGAGACGCTGGAATTTCTCACCCGCAGACGCAGCCGCTGGAAGGAATTCCGCTTTGCCCTTAAGGTAATGTGGGAGTTTATACGCGGCTTTCGCACACTTCACTTTGTAGGACCCTGCATCACCATCTTCGGCTCCGCACGTTTTGGCCCCGGCAATCCATGGTATGGGCTGGGTGAACGCATGGGGGCAGAGATGGTCCGGCTGGGCTTCACCGTCATGACAGGAGGAGGCCCTGGTATCATGGAAGCGGGCAACAAAGGCGCCTACCAGGCAGGCGGCCTCTCTGCAGGATGCAACATCATCCTGCCCTTTGAACAGCAGGCCAACCCCTATGTACAGCGCAACGTCAATATCAGGTACTTCTTCGTACGCAAGGTACTGCTACTGAAATACAGCTACGGTTTCATCATCCTGCCCGGCGGACTGGGTACACTGGATGAACTATTTGAAACAATTACCCTGCTGCAAACCCAGACCATGAAGAACCTACCTGTGGTGCTGATGGGGAAGGAGTACTGGCGCAATCTGCTGGCATTGCTGGAAGACCTGGCCCGTGAAGGCGCCATTGATACTGCAGATATTGACCTTATGCTGGTCACAGATGACCCGGAAGAAGCCACAGCACACATCCGCAAGTATGCCCTGCCGCGCTACCGGCAAGAACAGGCGCCGCGCAAGCGCTGGTGGCTCTTTGGTGAATAATCACTTTCTGCGCATATTTACCCGTCATGCGCAAACTTGAAGTACATAATCCCTGGGACGGCAGCCTGCTGGAAACCCTCCCCCTGCTGGCAGCCAGTGACCTGGAGGGGATTATCGCGCGTGCCCAGACGGCCCACCAAACACCGCTTCACCAGTTGCCTGCCCATGCCAGGGTCGCTATCCTGGAGCAGTTCCTGCAGTTGATGACCCAGCAACGAGAAGCTTTGATCCATCTGGCCATAGCCGAAGGCGGCAAACCCCGGACAGATACGGAGGGTGAATTTATGCGTGCACTGGATGGCGTCAAGACCGCACTGGCAGAAATGCGCACCTGGAGCGGCGAAGAGATACCCATGGGATATACCAAAGCTTCTGCAGGGCGCATAGCCTTTACCCGTTATGAACCCATAGGGGTAGTAGCAGCTTTTTCTGCCTTTAACCATCCCATTAACCTGTTCATTCACCAGGTGATTCCGGCAGTAGCGGTGGGCACCCCGGTCATCTATAAACCGGCACCGGATACCCCGCTCACCGGCATTCGTCTCACACAGTTACTGGCTGAGGCCGGCCTGCCCCAACCCTGGTGTCAGACGATAGTCATAGACAACGAATCTGCCGCCGCACTGGCCGGGCATCCGGGTATTGCGGCCGTCAACTTCATCGGTTCGGCACGGGTAGGATGGCAGTTGCGGCAGCGCCTGGCCCCCGGCACCCGCCTGGCACTGGAACACGGCGGAGCCGCCCCGGTGATCATAGATGAAACCGCGGATCTGAAGGAAGCCCTGCCTATACTCTGCAAAGGCGCGTTCTACCATGCAGGACAGGTCTGTGTGTCTGTGCAGCGCATCTTCGCACACCGGAGCATAGCCGCCCGGGTAGCCGAAGAGCTGAGTGAACTGGCTGCAAAACTGCGGGTAGGCAATCCCCAGGAAAGCTCCACGGATGTGGGCCCCCTGATCCGCACGGCAGAGGCGCAACGCATAGACCAGTGGGTGCAGGAAGCAATTGCAGAAGACGCGCAATGCCTGTGCGGCGGCACACCCCTGCCGGAGCATAACAGCTATGCCCCCACGGTGTTATTCGGCCCCTCTACCCGTAGCCGCGTGATGCAGGAGGAGATCTTTGGTCCTGTGGTGTCCGTGGTGCCCTATGACACGATAGACGAAGCCATTGCACAAGCCAATAACCTGCCCTACACCTTTCAGGCAGCTATTTTTACCCAGAACTATGCGCATGCCATGCGGGCAGGCCAGCGATTGCAGGCCGCTACCGTACTGGTCAATGACAGCACCACCTTCCGCACCGACTGGATGCCCTTTGCCGGGCACGCCCAAAGCGGACTGGGTGCCGGCGGTATCCGATACACCATGGAGGAATATAGCCGCCGCAAGTTGTGGGTGCTGAAGATGGGGTAACAGGTTATCCTCCGATAAAATTGAGAAGATCCTTCACTCCGTTCAGAATGACACAATAAGAAAAGGCCAGAAACGGTACAGGCTTCTCCGTCATGCCGAACTTGTCTCAGCATCTCCAGCGCAGAACCGGGTATGACAGCGGACCCCGAAACCAGTTGGTAATGCTATACAAGGTTATACCTACAACGGTATCAGGCGCTCAGGGCATCTTTTGTAATGGGCCTTACTTTTTTCTTGATAAAAAAGTAAGCAAAAATCAAGGCCTAACAGCAAAAGGGGGTGTCGCCTGTGCTCCGGCGGCCCAAAACAAACTCGCCCCTTTGCAGGGGCTCAAACAGTGTTTTGGGCTGTCCGCCTGCGCTCAAGCGCCTCTTATTCCCCTTTTGCTGTTAGGCCGATCTTGCAGGAGTGAATAACTGCGGATGGAAACACAGGGTACCGCCGCTGTTAATGGGTATATCATTGCCAACCTGTTCGGGATGACCGGGACAAAGTACATAGGAGAAGATGCTTAATTATATGTATAAATTTGTAGTATGAATAGCAAAATGTGGGTGCTGGGCCTGGCGGTCCTGCTGTGCAGTTGCGGGCAGATGGCCCAGGAAGCCCGGGCACTGGGCGAAAAGCGGTGCAGTTGTGAGAAGGAACTGAAACAAAACCCGCCGGCTATGGGAGTGCAGACCGGCTGTCAGCAAGAGCAGCAGGCTCAGGCGGATGCTTTCCTGGAGAAATACCGTGACAAAATGCGGGAGGATGAAACCTTTCGCGAGCGCTTCCGCAAAGCAGAAGCCGAAGGCTATGGCATGCATTGCGCCCAATAACTCTCTTTATCCCAAACCAAAGGGCATTTATCCGCGTTAGGCTATTGAGAATATTATGCACAAGGAATCGGCACCCGCTCGTATCCGCCAGTATGTAGACAGCCTGGTAAACCCCCGGCGCCTGAAGACCCGCGAGGTCAAAGTAGGGGGCATGGGTATAGGGGGTAGTCATCCCATACGGGTGCAGAGCATGACCACTACCGATACGCTGGATACTGCCGGCTCCGTAGCACAGTGTATCCGCATGATAGAAGCGGGCTGCCAGTTGCTGCGCCTCACGGCCCCCAGCCTCAAGGAAGCGGAGAACCTGCGGGTCATCCGCGAGGAGCTGCGCCGCCGGAGCTATACGACGCCTTTGGTGGCAGACATCCACTTCACACCCAATGCCGCCGAACTGGCCGCCCGTATCGTAGAAAAAGTGCGCATCAACCCCGGTAATTATGCCGACAAGAAAAAGTTTGCCACACTCAGCTACACAGATACCGAATACCAGGCCGAACTGGAACGCATCTACAAGCGCTTTGCGCCCCTGGTGCGCATTTGCAAGGAGTATGGCACTGCCATGCGCATCGGCACTAACCACGGCAGCCTGTCTGACCGGATCATGAGCCGCTATGGTGACACCCCGGAAGGCATGGTGCAAAGCGCGCTGGAGTTCCTGGACATCTGCGAAGACCTGAATTATCATGATATCGTCATCTCCATGAAGGCGAGCAATCCGCAGGTCATGGTACAGGCATACCGCCTGCTGGCACAGCGCATGCAGGAACGGGACTATGTCTACCCCTTGCATGTGGGCGTTACCGAGGCTGGTGACGGAGAAGACGGCCGCATCAAAAGCGCACTGGGCATGGGAACTTTACTGGCCGATGGCATCGGGGATACGGTGCGTGTCTCGCTGACGGAAGAACCCGAAGCCGAGATGCCGGTGGGCCGCTACCTGGTCAGGCATTTTGAGCGGTATATGGACCAGGCAGACCCGCACCTGGAAGAAGTGCCATCCCCTATTAACCCCTATGCCTATACGCGCCGCCCCAGCAAGGCAGTCTATAATATAGGAGGCGACCACGTGCCGCGCGTCATTGCAGACCTTTCCCAGGCCCCGCTGCGCGAGCAGGATCTGCTGGCCGTGGGGCACTACTACAGCCTGCAACTGGATAAATGGAACATGACGGATATGGGTGCGGATTACCTGTACCTGGGCAGTCACCCCTCACCTTTTATGCTTCCCAACGGGCTGCGTGCCATTTATGATGCGGCAGTATGGCACAACCTGCCCGATACAACCGGCGCTTATCCCTACTATGTATCCCTGGCCGAATGGCAGGCGGCCAATCTGCTGCCGCACCAGCCTGCCTTTGTGCGGCTGACGTTGACAGATACCGGTCATTCCCTGCTCAGCGCTGCGGCGCAGGCGCCTGTCATCCTGGTATTGGAAGCAGACGACTCCCCCATCCGCATACATGCCTGGCGCAATCTTTTTTTCCACCTGATGCAAGCGGGGATCACTTGTCCGGTAATCGTGCATACACACCTCCATCCGCTCCGGGACAATGACCCGCATACCCCCGAAGCACGCCTGCAGACCGAACTGGGCTGCCTGCTGGGACCCCTGCTTACAGACGGACTGGGCGATGGCTTCTGGCTAAGCGCAGACCCCGCCCTGTATAGCCGGGAGTGTGTGAACCGCAGCCTGTTTACCGCTCTGCAGATGGCACGGGCACGTATCACCAAAACAGAGTATATCTCCTGCCCCAGCTGCGGACGCACCTTATTTGACCTGCAGGAAACCACGGCCCGCATCCGTGCCCGTACAGAGCACCTGAAAGGGGTGAAGATTGGCATCATGGGCTGCATCGTCAACGGGCCCGGCGAGATGGCCGATGCCGACTATGGCTATGTGGGCAGCGGACCCGGGCAGATCACCCTATACCGGGGGCAGGAAGTGGTGCAGCAGAAAGTCCCGGCCGAGCAGGCAGTGGATGCCCTCATCGCATTGATTGCCGGAGACGGCAGATGGGTGGAAAGCGCCCGGGAAACCTCATAAGGTTCCCCGGCTACTCATCCCGGAAGAGATAATCCCCCTGTAATGCCTTGTGGGCAATATTATCTTAATGTTATTATTTAGATTCATTCTTGATTGAGATTTCATTGGTACATTTGCAGCGCTGGCGCTTGCCAGGCATTCCATACTACATGCTGAACCTTCTATGGCAGAGTTTCTTATCTTATTCCGGGAAGGCCTGGAGATCGTCCTGATACTGGGTATCGTACTCACCTGGCTCCACAAACAAGGCCGCATGGCAGATGCGCGTTGGGTGGCCTGGGGCTCGGCAGTAGCCGTACTGGTGAGCTTACTGGCCGGCCTGGGACTGGCAGCCCTGCAGGATAACGCCGCCGCCAAAGGTTATGACAAGCTAGTGGAGGCCCTGATGCTCTATATAGCCTGCGCATTTATCCTGTACCTGGTCGTATGGATGGGTCGTGTGGCCAATCCCGCGGCCGGGCTTCATAAACAACTGAACGAGGCTGCCAGTCCGAGGGCGCTGTTCCTCATAGCATTGCTGGCTGTAGCCCGCGAAGGGATTGAGTCCGTCACCTTTTTATTCGCGGCACGTTCCGCTGCCGGCACGGTGAACTGGCTGGGCGTTTTCCTGGGGCTGGCCGTGGCACTGGTACTGGGCTACCTTATCTTCTGGACGGGCCGCAAACTGCCGCTCAAGCGTTTTTTCATGCTCTCCAATGCTACACTGATCCTGCTGGCAGCCGGTATGTCTGCCTATGGCACACATGAACTGGAGGAGTTCCTGGTTGACCAGAAAGTAATCGCAAAACCTACCCGCGCCTGGGAAGTCTTAAAACCCGTGAAAGCCGATGAGCTGCCTGCCGGAGAAACAGGCGGGTATACCTGCAAGGACGGAAAATGTTATCACCCGATGCATGAAAAAGGGACGGCAGGGGTCTTCTTCAAAACGTTCCTGGGCTGGAACAGCGACCCCAACTATGCAGAACCCATCGTGTGGGTGCTGGTACTGGCGCTGGGCATATGGCTGTGGCGCAAACCTACCCAGAAAGGCAAGGCACCGCCCAAACCTGCCGGAAGCTAGCTGCCTGGCAACAATCGTCCCTCCAGTTGGTCCCGCACCTGTGCATACACCTGCCAGGGCTTCAGCTTCCGCCAGCGCAGGGATTCCAGCAGAGGACTATAGAAGAAATACTGACCTATGCCATAAGCTTCCAGCTCTTCCAGCACTTGCGGACGGGCGCGTAGCAGGCACAGCCAGCCCTCTCCTTCGGCCAGCTCTTCCTGTGCATTCTGGTAGTAGTCATCCGCATCGGGGTATATGTTAAATACGTTCTCGCAGATCAAGATAAAACGGTAAATACCCTCTGTTACCAGGGGATGCAGGCAATTATCCCACAGCAGGCGAAAGTCGTTCTCATGAAGGTCATTCCATTCGCCCAGTAATTCCAGTATGGCATATCCCTCGTCATATTGGGCATACAGGATCTTTACCAATAAACTTTCGCTCTCTATGTTATCCCACAGCGGATGCGCATCAAAGGTGTAGATCCGCCGGTCATAGGCAAACAGATTATGCTCCACTTCATGGAAAGGCGAGCGTTCGTCCTGATCATGGCTATAGATAAACAGCCAGCCATCAAAAGGCTCCAGGTGCTGAAACATAGCCCGGGGGTCAGAAAGGGGTGGCACTCCCCTGAGGAGTGAGGAGTAACCGGCGGCCGTCGGCCAGATGTCCTACGGCGCTGCCGCACTGGAAAAGAGGAAGCTCCCGGAACTGCGGACGAAAAACCCACTCTCCCTTGCGGTTGACAAAACCGATCAGCTCCCCTTCTGCAACTGCACCCAGGCCTTCCTGGAAATCAAAAGCGCCGCCAAATGCAGGACGAATCACCCATTCGCCCTTGCGGTCGATATACCCCCATTGACCCCCGTTGCGCACGGCCGCCAGCCCTTCGCTGAAAGGCTGGGCACTCTCATACTGAGGCTGAATGATAAAGCGGCCTTCCGTATCTACGAAGCCCACCTTGCCATCCTGCTCCACAGCCGCCAGCCCTTCGCTGAAAGGCTGGGCATTGGTAAACTGGGCAGGGATCTGCCAGCCGCCATTGGGGCGCAGGTAACCGGCCAGCCCTTTCTCTTCGGCCACGGCCAGTCCCTGGCTAAAGGGGAAAGGCACAGGCTGCTTTTTATCAAAAGCATACTCGCCCTCCGAACGGATCCAGGCAAACTGGTCCCGCTCCTTGACCAGTGCAATCCCGTTCTCAAAGGGATAAGCCTCTTCGTACTTAAACTCCAGTACTGCCTGAGCATCAGCACCAATATACCCCCAGGTTCCGCGCATACGCACCGCCGCACGGCCTTCTGTAAAGCCATAGACGGCTTCATAGCTGGCCTCGCTGGTGATCTTGCCACTGGTATCGATCAGCACCCAGCCGCCACCGGGCCGTTGTAAGAAAGCACGGGCATGGCCAAACCCGGTAGCCCCCAGGTATCGGGGAGGCACTACTTCCCGGCCCCGGGCATTGACAAATCCATAGCCCTGGGCAGATTCCACTATGGCCAGCCCTTCGTAGAAGTCGAATACCCGCACGTAAGGAAGCAGAATGGCCTGTCCACCGGCCAGGAGGATGTGGTACCGTCCGTTTTGCAGCACGGTAGCGGCCCCTCCGCCAAATACCCCCGCCCAGTCATATGTGGGCCTGATCACCCACTCACCCTGCTCATTGAGATATCCCCAAAGCCCGCTGGTATCCTGTGCGGGCGCACGGCCTTCCCGGAAGGGGCCCGCTGCCAGGTACCGTGCCGGGACCACGATCCCTTTATCTGCATGCACATACCCATAAAGGTTATTGCGGCAAAAAGGCGCCAGCTGGCTATGTTCCGGCCGAATGATCTCGCACCAGTCTACAGACAATGTATGTTGCAAGCGCACCACACCGGCGGCATCGCGGTAACCCCATTTGCCTTCTTTGACAAAAGGATACAGCCAGCCCGCAGAAGCCGCGCCGGTTTCCTGGGGGTTATCCGAAGAACTACAACCGGCCAGGCCGGCGAGCAGCCAAAGGCATGCAAGAATGCGTATATTCCAAATCATGCTGCAAGATACTGGCGGACAAGACGTTGTGCAATGCTACCCCCCGCAGCAGGCCGGGAGGGGGTTATTCTACCACGGTTATTTTGATCATATTGGTCTTCTTGCGCTCGCCCAGCGGCATGGAACCACTGTTGATGACCACATCCCCGGGCTGCACCATACCCCTGGCCTGCAGGATGGCGGTGGTATCCCTGATGGATTCATTGGTACCCACAAAGCTGTCATAGAAGAAGGCACGGACGCCCCACACAAGGCTTAGGGTATTTAACAGAAGGCGGTTATCCGTAAAAATAAAGATATTGGCATGCGGCCGGTAGCGGGATATCTGGAAGCCCGTGTAGCCGCTGCGGGTATTGCCCACAATAGCCTTGGCATTTACCTGGTTAGCCAGCAATACGGCCGCACGGCAAGCGCTGTCGGGCAGGAAATCGGGGCTATGGGGATCTACCGGGAAATCGCAGAAATAAAGTTGCTGGTCCTCATGCTCTTCTACAATGGTGATGATACGCTGCATGACCCTGACCACTTCCAGTGGGTATTTGCCCACGCTGGTCTCCCCGCTGAGCATCACGGCATCCGCACCGTCCATTACGGCATTGGCCACATCGGTGGTTTCCGCACGGGTAGGACGGGGGTTCTCTATCATGCTCTCCAGCATCTGGGTAGCCACGATCACGGGCTTGGCTTTCTCATTGCACTTGCGCACAATGACCTTTTGCCACATGGGGACCTCTTCCATATAGATTTCCACCCCCAGGTCTCCCCTGGCTACCATAATGGCATCAGAGGCGTCTATGATCTCATCGATATTCCGCAGGGCCTCGGGTTTCTCTATCTTGGCCACTATGCGGCTGGGACAATTACGCGCCTGCAGGAGCTGCCGCAAGGCGGTGATGTCTGAAGCCTTGCGAACAAAAGAAAGCGCCACCCACTCCAGCTGATTGGCCACAGCCAGTTCCACATCTGCAATGTCCTTCTCTGTAAGACTGGGCAATGATACATTGCTGAAGGGGAGATTCACCCCTTTGCGACTACCAATCTCATGGCCTACCAGCACCTTGAGGGTTACCGTGTCCTTCTCGTTCGTCTCGGTCACCTCCAACTGCACCTTGCCGTCATCTACGAGGATCAGGTCTCCCACTTTGACGTCCTGGGCCAGCGTCTCATATTCCATGGGCAGCATATTGCCCTGTTGGCGGGTAATGGTAGTGCTCAGCTGGATGATATCCCCCGCTTGTACCGGATGCGGCTTATCCAGTTTGCCCACGCGAATCTTGGGGCCTTGCAAATCCAGCAGGATCCCCACATTGAGATCATGCACCACATTGATGCGGCGCACATGGTCTATAAAGTGCTGATGCGTGGCATGGTCACCGTGGCTGGCATTGAGGCGGCAGATGTCCAGGCCGCTCTTCACCATATCCAGCAGCACGGGATAGTCTGCGCATGCGGGGCCCATAGTAGCCACAATTTTGGTACGGTTCCAGACGGGATTTATCATACGATGGGAAAGTTAAACGCAAGGACTGAGGAACGCAACGGGCCAAAAAGGCAATCAAGTATACGGCTTTTTAGTCAACTCAACAGGTCCCGGGGTTCCCGTTTACCTGCGGATTTATGATTTTTTAATGCCGTGTGCCAAGGCAAAACCCTGCACTATCTGCTATTTTTACCCAGATGGTCTTCCCCGGCACTTCTTTATATACAGGTATGCTCCTGTGCCTGGCCCTCTGCTGGGGCTGCCAGGAGAGCACCCACTCTACCGGCAATGGTCATACCAAACACCCCACCCGGGCTGCCGACAGTATATCCGCTCCTGTCCTGCCAGGGGCTCAGGTATTGCTGCAGGAGCGCACAGGCGCTTTACGCGGCAAACGGGTGGCCCTCGTAGGCAACCATACCTCGCAGGTGCAGGGCGTACACCTGGTAGACACCTTGCGTAGCCTGGGGGTGGAAGTGGTGCGGGTCTTTGCCCCGGAGCATGGTTTCCGCGGAGAGGCAGAAGCCGGTGCGCCGGTGTATTCCGGGCGAGACGCCCGAACGGGTATCCCTGTTGTGAGTTTATATGGTGCACAGAAAGCGCCTGCCGCCCGGGAGTTGTCCGACGTAGACCTGGTGATCTTTGACCTGCAGGATGTGGGATGCCGTTTTTATACCTATATATCCACACTCACACTGGTCATGGAATCCTGTGCCCGAAGGCAGATCCCGCTGTGGGTGCTGGACCGGCCCAATCCTAACGGCTATTATACCGAAGGCCCTGTGCTGGAACCGTCTCAGCGATCCTTTGTGGGCATGCACCCCATACCCATTGTGCATGGCATGACCATAGGCGAATATGCCCGCATGGTCAACGGCGAGGGATGGCTGCCCGCCGGACTACGCTGCCCACTGGAGGTAATCCCCTGCCGGGGGTATGTCCATAGTATGCACTGGACGGACACCGGCCTGCCGTGGGTCCCGCCATCGCCCAACCTGCCTACGGTACTGAGCGCCGAGCTTTATCCTATCCTGTGCTGGTACGAAGGCACAGCCGTGAGTACAGGCCGCGGGACGGAAGCGCCCTTTATGCAACTGGGCATGCCCGAGCATATGGCGCTCAAGTACCGGCAACAAGAGGAAACGGCTGCAGGCGAAGCGCCCAAACCCCTACATATCCTGGGACTGGAAGGCCTTGCCGTGCAGTTCCGCCCCCGCTCCATACCCGGCAAGGCCGAAGCGCCGCTGCGCCAGGGAGAGACCTGCTACGGCCTGCGCCTTATCCGCCTGCCACAAACCCCGGATAGCCTGTGGCTGGCCGGCCTGCAACTGCTGGACAACTTCTACCGGGAACATGCGGAATATCGCAGGCTAAAAGGCGGTTACGGGGCGTTCTTCAACCCGTTCTTTGACAAGCTGGCGGGCACCCCCCGTCTACGGGGACAAATTGAAGCAGGCATATCGCCTCACCACATCTGGCAAAGCTGGCAGACGCCCCTCAATGCTTTTCGCGCAGTACGCAAACGCTACCTGATCTACGCAGAATGACCGGACTCAGCGGGAAAATCCGATAGCCAGGGAAGTCAGTATCCCAAAAAGAACGGATCCTATACCATTGGTGGTAAAAAACGCCAGGTTGACCCTGCTCAGGTTGGTGGGTGTCACCAGGGTATGCTGGTAGGCCAGCAAAGCAGCAAACAACCCGGCAGCCACCCAGTATAGCCACCCCAACTGCAACCAGAACCCAAAAAGCACCACACAACCCACAGCCAGCAGGTGCAAGCATGCTGACAGCAGCAGGGCATTGCGGCGGCCCAGCCGGGAAGGGATGCTGTGCAGCCCCTCCGCGCGGTCAAACTGGTCGTCCTGCAACGCATAAATAATATCAAAGCCGCTCACCCAGGCGAGCACCGCCACCCCAAGTACTATAATATAAGGTGTGAAGTAACCAGTAACCGCCAGGAACGCCCCCACAGGAGCTAATCCCAGGCCCAGGCCCAGCACCAGGTGGCATAAAGCGGTAAATCGCTTGGTATATGAATATCCCAGCACGACCAGAAGCGCTACCGGGCTCAGATAGAAACACAACCGGCTCTCGTTCAAGGGATAGGTAGCTGCCATAAATACCAGGGCGTTGAGCACGACAAAGGCAAAGGCCGCGCGGGGAGAGATCACTCCGGCAGGAATCTCACGCACGGCAGTACGGGCATTGCGGGCATCAAACCGACGATCTGCCCAGCGGTTGAAGCCCATAGCGGCATTGCGGGCAGTGACCATGCACACCAGCACCAGCGGAATGACCTTCCAGTCAAATACCCCCCGCTCCGCAATGCCGGCAATCAACCCCACGGCGGCAAACGGCAAGGCAAATACTGTGTGGCTAAACTTGACCATTGAGAGATATTGAACAACTGAGGCCATGGCGATCAAAAAATAAATGCAAAAACAGGAAGGTCGATATGTATGCACAGGCAGCGGAACAGCCGCCTGGCAAGTACAAAAGTAGGGGCAAAGTGTCCAAAGAATAGTACAAAAACCGTATTTTTAGTGTCCAAAACTGGGTGTGGACAAACTTTTTCGGTGAAAAAAGGCTAAAAAAAATTTGGAGTTAGAAAAAAACTCTATTTTTGAGCCATCAAATTCATCTTTATTCATCAAAGACCAAAAGCTATGAAAAAATTTACCCTCTTCGTGGCTGCCCTGTTCTTCGCAGGCGCTGCAAACGCGCAAGACATGACTTCTAAGCGCGGTGTAAACATTCTGCCTGAAGCTGGCGATATCAGCATCAGCATGAATGCCAATCCTTTCCTGGACTATGTTGGTACAGTTCTGAGCGCCGGTGGTGCTGGTTCTACTAACTTCGTTCAGTTCCTCACTACAGACAACTTCATCGCTGGCCGTTATTTCCTCGATGAGACCAAAGCTGTTCGTGGCGGTATCCGCATCGGTTTCGGTAGCACCAGCTCTGACAACCTGGTTGTAGGTGGCGCTAGTGGCAACACTACTTTCACTGAAACTGACAAAACCAGCTACAACAACATCACCCTGACCGGTGGTCTGGAATTCCGTCGTGGAAACTACGGCCGTTTCCAAGGCTACTACGGTGGTGAACTGTTGATCGGTTTCGGCGGTCAGAAAACCACTGACGAGGAAATCGTAGACGTAACTGAAGGTTACAAGCAAACCACTGAAGTTAAGCAAGGCACCACCATCAAACTGGGTCTGCAAGGCTTCATCGGTGTTGAGTACTTCCTGGCTCCCAAAGTAGCTCTGGGCGGTGAATTCACTTGGGGTCTGATGCTGCAAAGCACTGGCGAAGGTGAGACCACTGTAACTGACACTACTCCTGGTGCTCCTGCTATTCCTGCCACCAAAACTGGCAAAGGCAGCAACTTCAGCCTGGATACTGGTACCGGCTTCACCGGTGGTAACCTGAAACTGAGCTTCTTCTTCTAGGAGATTCAAGCTTCTGAAAATTCAAGGGTGGCGCAAAGCCACCCTTTTTTTTTGACCACACTTGCCATACTATAGTGCCGGGCTTAGTATCTTTTTCATGCCAGGTACCAGCCAATTCCTGTTTATAGTTAGCCAAGATTGTTATTTTTGACCTCAAACTCTTCCTTCATGAAAAAAACTGTCCTCATCACCGGCGGCGCCGGTTTCCTGGGCTCTCACCTTTGCGACCGGATGCTGGCGGAGGGTTTCCGTGTCATTGCCATGGATAACCTGATCACCGGCAATGCAGATAATATTGCCCACCTCATGGGCAATCCGGACTTTGAGTTTGTGCATTACGACATCACTAACTATGTACATATCGCCGGGGATCTGCATTATATCCTCCACTTTGCCAGTCCGGCCAGCCCCATTGATTACCTGAAACTACCCATCCAGACCATGAAGGTGGGCGCACTGGGCACCCACAAGATCCTGGGCCTGGCCCGTGCCAAAGGCGCCCGTGTGCTGGTGGCCAGCACCAGCGAGGTGTATGGCGACCCCCTGGAGCACCCGCAAACAGAGGGTTACTGGGGCAACGTCAATCCTATAGGCTTCCGGGGCGTGTATGATGAGGCCAAACGTTTTATGGAAGCGCTTACGATGGCTTACCATCGCTACCATGGTGTGGAGACGCGCATTATCCGCATATTCAATACCTATGGCCCCCGCATGCGCCTGGATGACGGCCGTGCACTGCCTGCGTTTGTTGGGCAGGCCCTGCGCAATGAACCCCTCACCGTATTTGGTGATGGCAGCCAGACGCGCTCCTTCTGCTACGTTAGTGACCTGGTAGAAGGCATCTACCGCCTGCTGATGAGCAACGAGACGGAACCGGTAAATATTGGCAACCCGGCAGAGATCACTATCCTGCAGTTTGCCGAGGAGATCCTGCGCCTGCTGCCTGAAAGCACCAGTAAAATAGAGCTCCGTCCGTTACCTGCAGATGATCCCAAAGTGCGTCAGCCCAACATAGACAAAGCACGCGCCCTATTGGGCTGGGAGCCCAAAGTAGGCCGTGCCGAAGGGCTGGAAAAGACGCTGGATTATTTCAAGCAAACGGTCAAGCAGCCTGCATAACGTCCATGCCCCTGACTGTCTCCCCCACCCCCCTGGCGGGTCTTTTGCGGGTGCAACCCCATGTATTTGGTGATGCCCGCGGCTTTTTCCTGGAACTGCACAATGCCCAGGCATTTGCCGCTGCAGGTCTGGATAGCTACGCCTGGGTGCAGGATAACCTGAGCCGCTCAGTACAAGGCACTGTGAGAGGGCTGCATTTTCAGGCACCGCCCTATGCACAGGCCAAACTGGTCTGTTGCCTGGAGGGCCGTGTAAAAGACGTGGTGGTAGATATTCGCAAGGGGAGCCCTACGTATGGCAAAGCCTATGCGGAGGTACTGGACAGTGACCGGATGAATATGTTGCTGATCCCCGAAGGGTTTGCACATGGCTTCTCTGTGCTCAGCACCAGTTGCCTGTTCTTTTACAAGTGCACCAGCTATTACCATAAACCCAGCGAAGGGGGCCTGGCCTGGGATGACCCGGCGCTGGACATAGACTGGGAGGTGGATACGCCTATATTATCTGCCAAAGACGAACAGAATCCGCCGCTGGCCCGCTTTAACAGCCCATTTTAGAGGGTCAAAAGGGGAGTTATGCGAAATACAGCGTGTGGAGGGTAACGAGGAGGATCTGCACCCCTATGCTGAGGAGGATAAAGCCCATGATCTTACTCAGAGCTACCAGTCCTGTGTTACCCAGCAGCCGTAACAGCTTGCTACTGTAACGCAATACGATATAGCTGGCAACCGTAACGGCCAGGATACTCATCAGCAGAAAGCCATATTGTGTGACAGCCTGCCAGCTGGTCCAGGCATATCCCAGTTCATTGCTATAGCTCAGGACAATGGCAATCGTCCCGGGTCCTACCAGCAAAGGCATGGTAAGCGGTGCAAAGCTGATATCTTCCCGCTCTGCATCCGGTGACTTGCCAGGCAATTTGGGGCCGTTCCGCAGCATATTAAAGGCATTGATAATGATCATAAACGCCCCGGCAATACGGATAGCGGTAACCGTAATGCCAAAGAACGTAAGGATAAAGGTGCCGAAAAGGAGCACAGCCAATAGCATAAACAACATGTTCCTGGACACCCGGCACAGCAATACTTTCTTGTCCTGTTCGGTGCGGTCCGCAGTAAGCATCAGCCACACAGGCACAGCGCCCACAGGGTTCACAATGCTGAACAAACCCGTAAAGAAAATGAGTAATTGATCCCAGGGTGTCATTTGGCTCAGGCTAAATATCTGTTGTTTTGACGGTGTAAAGGTAGTTTTGATTACTGCACTCGCAAGCCTTTACGCCTTACAGGGCAATTAAGTTTCAGTTATATCTAAGCTAATGAATATGCCCTATTTCAAATGTGATAACACAACGGACGGATACTCCTAAAAAACAAATGGCCCCACTCCGTACCGGAAGGGGCCATTGGGGCAAAACCAGCGTTTTGCTACAATTCCACTAAAATGAAACTACATTGTTCATATCCAGCTTACCGCGGGCTACCAGGATATCTATGAGCGGAATAGACATACGGACTGTTTTTCCGCCGTCTTCCAGTTTTGCATATTTATTGGATGTCTTCCGGGCCTTCTTGGACAAATGCAGGGTAGAGTTATAGCTGGCTCCTTCCATAAACATCTTAGCCATTTCTATATCACTGTCTTTCATATTGGCAAGCTCCTCGTTATTACCCATATTAGGGCTGATCATTACCCGCTGGATCTTCTTCTTAGATACTGTCAACAGATCTTTCTGCTTAGCCTCTCCGCTATTCTTTACCACAGCCAATGCGGCATTCAGGGTATTGACATCCTTGAAATCAAAGGTTACGCCAAAGAGCATATCAGCTTCGCTACTTACCTGCTTTACATTAGAAACACCCGGTATGGCCATTAGCTTGGCTTTCATATCCCCAAACGTGCTATCCATTTTAGCACTGGTCTCACCCGTCTGGCCGGCAGATCCTCCAAAAGACTCCATAAGGCTGAGTAATCCTTTCAGGTCCATCGTCCAGGACAGCGAACCTGAGTTATCGCTGTTAAGCGTAATATCTTCATTGATCTGGATACATGCAGTAGCTCCCCAGGCCAGGGCAATGGCTATGAACAAGTTTTTGAGTAAACGCATAACGAAGAGTATAGTGGGTACAGAATAACAATGTTAAGCAAAAACGGTTTGCCAGCGCTCAAAATTGTAATGCTTTGTACAAATTGCGTGGGGCACGATCTCAGCGGCCGCCAGTTGATCCCGATAACGCTCTATATCATCGGGCCGTCCCTGTAGCTCCGGGCTGACGATACAGACCTGGAGACCTGCAGCCGTAAGCTGGCGGAATATCCCTGCGGTAAGGGGCAGGTATGTGAAGCAATCCACCCACACCCATTGCACTCTATCTTTCATCAGCAGTACAGAATCCAGGCTCTCCCATTCCGAGAAACGAATGGCCAGACGGGTTTCTCCCTGCTGGCTGAGCAGGTGCAGCATAGGAAAGCTGCTATCCAGGAAGAAATAGTTCCTGAGGCCATATTGCTGCACCAGGTCCCGCACCCGGTGCTCTATGCGTTCACTCTTGACATTGAGGATAAGCGGCCCGGCAAAGCCTCGCTTCACGTATTCTGCCAGCAAGGGTGCAAAGTCCTCCCCGTCTCCAAAGGGATCATGCTGAAGGATCAGGCGGTCTCCCCGGTCACGCAGGTCCAGCTCTATCCCCATCTGGGTGTGGGGCAGTTCGGCCAACTGGGTCAGGGTATTGATGCGGTGGGCGATATACTGAGTAGACATAGGCACAAAATATAGGTTCAGGCTTCCAGGCGCTGCTTCAGCTCCCTGCTAAAAGTGAGGGTTCGTTTGATGAACTTCTTCTTGGCAGCCATGCCTGTATTCCAGCTGCTGGTGCCATGTACCCGCTGGGGAAACCTTACGGGAAAACGATGGATACGTAAACGCAGGAGATGTGCCATGTAATAGGCATACAGGTCCAGCGAGAAATCATGAGGAGGATTATCCCATTGCTCATAAAAGCTGCGGTGGAAGATATTGGGCTGGGCGTTGATATCCCAAAGCGGCACGCCCAGGAAAAGCGTCTCATACACACTCATCCCCATAGTGAACACATCGTCAAAGAGGGGGCGGCCCTTGCGGTTACCTTTTACAT
>JAHBTG010000030.1 GCA_019638695.1 Bacteroidota bacterium
CGGGAACGCCCAGTTCCAGTAATTCCGGCAGGAGTTGTGCCCGCAGCCCGGTGGTCAGCTCATGCTCTGTGCAACCATTTGCCACAGCGCCCGGGTCGTTTACGTGATGGCCGGCCCGCAGGTAGAGGACAGGCTGCTGCATGTGGGGATCGAATTGAGAAAAAAGCTCGGCGAGCATGGTCTTGTGTCATTTTGTTTGAAGGGTGCTTGTGTAATCCGCGGAACAACCGCCGCCAGGGGTGCCCCGCGGCCGGCAAGCGGCCGGCGCGGGGCCGGTTCCCCGGCAGAGGCGGGTATGGCCTAGCTGGTGGCCGTGACGATAGCGCCTATACCCTTGTTGCGGACGGGTAGTGCCAGGAAGCGCTGCTGAAAGCCGATAATATCGCCACGGGCGTCCGGGTCGCGCAGGCGCTCAAACATGTCCAGGCTGCCCACTGCTTTCATCACCTCGTCCTTATGGAAGGCCAGGGCACGGGCATAGCGGTCATTCACCCCAAAAGAGGCGCCATAGGCCTTCTTGGCGGTGCCGCTGTCGTAGAAAGGCAGATTCTCATAGGTATACACCTTGAAACCATAGAGGAAGCCGGGCGTGCTGCCATCGCCATGATTGAACATCTGGTTATACAGTGCACGGTCTTCATTACGCAGGTGTTCCTGCGCCTGGCTATCGAGCAGGAGCACACGCCCTATGCGGGGAATATGCTGGCTGTCAAACCGCTGGGCGAGATTGGCCACATCGGAATAGGTGATCTGGCGGTGTCCGCCGCTCAGCGTACCGGAGGTTTGCATCACGGGCGTGAGGGACCCGTCTGCCGCAGGGGCATAGGCATGGGCCGCTTCATTGTACTGGCGCAGCAGGAGCGCCTGCTTATGCCCGTAGATAATGCTGGCCATCTTGTCATAGCTCAGTTCGGCCTGTTCTGCATTGCGCACAATGGTACTCTCCGTGTCATAATAGGCCAGAGTGAGTGTCAGAGCCGTGTCCGTGCGGGTAGAGGCGGGCACCGGGTAAGTAGTGTTGTTTTTCAGCACCGCGGGGTTGACGCCGGCTTCCGCCAGGTTGATTACGTCATTTTCCACAAAAGTGCTGAGATCCAGGGCCTCGTTCAGAAAAGTAAATTCCGGATAGAAATTCTCCTTGACGAGCGCAAGCCAGACTTCTTTGTTGAGTCCTGCCATAAGAATAAATTGTTTGGGTGAATGAATACGGAAAAGAAAGAAACACGGTGCGGGCTTATGCCTTCACACGATCCAGTAATGCCCGGAAGCGTTCGGGTTCCTGGGCCTTGAGCCGCGCCAATCCCTGGGGATCCTGGCGGGCCCATTGCAGGTAATCCCAGCCTGCACGGGCATCCGTAGCCCGGGGGAGCAGAGCCGCCAGCCGCTGAGGGGCAGGCCGCTCTTCAGTAGGGTAAAATGCCGCCATCTGCAACTGCAGCACCTCGTCTACAAAACCCAGCTCGTGGGCACGGGAAGCAGAAAGCCATTTCTCCTCGCGAAGTAATTGCAGCATATCCTCCGCAGACATGCCCGTGCGGGCCGTATACAACTGCACAAACTGCTGCTCCAGCTCCTCGGAGATCTGAGCGGCATCCCTCAGCTGGTCGCTGCGACCCGTAGCGGTGGTGATGGGCAAATGAACCATCCACTCTGCCAGGGCATCCATCACGACACGGTCGCAGCTGAGTGCAATGAGCGTGGCCATACTGGCGCAGGCCCCTACCACATAGGCTGTCTTGGGCGCAGGGTGCTGCCGCAACGCCACAGCGATGGCATTGCCCACCGGCACACTGCCGCCTCCGGAATTGATATACACTTCTATGCGCTCTGCCTGGGGCAGCGCATCCAGTTGCCGGGTAACGGAAGCTTCCGTCACCTCTTCTCCCAGGTAGCCCGTGATGCGAATACGGAGCGTCCCGGCTTGATTGGTTATTTGTAAGGGCTTGAACATGGAAGCAAAGGAAAACGGTATTTTTTTCCAGCGCAAATTATCTAAACCATTGAGGTACAGATAATTACTATTAAGGTAGACGTGCCGACCAAAGGAGTATTTTGGTCCGGAATCTTACCAAACAGGTACCGGATTTGGGCGTTTCGCCGGCCGAAAGCTCAACGCCCACTCACAACAATCCGCAGGAAGTTAACGGACTCGGTGAACAATACGCGCAGCCCCAGCTTGCGAAAGGTGACCTGCGGACGCAACGTAACGGGTACGGCCTGCACCTGCAAACCCGGCCGGCCGGCCACCCGGTAGATAAACTCCAGGTCAAAGAGATAACGACGAATGCGGGTGTGTAGAAACAGGGGACGCGCGCCCGGAGAAAATCCTTTGAGACCCGCCTGGGTGTCCGTCACGGGCAAGCGCAATACCCTGCGCAGCACCCACCGGAACGTGCGCGACAAGACCCGCCGGAAACCCGGCACCTGGGCATAGTAGCCTGTATGGCGCACGCCTATGGCGACATCTGTCCCACACAGCAGGGTATCCAGCACGGCAAGCATGCTTGCTTCGGTATAGGGAAAATCGATATCTGTATACAGGTAATACTGGGCATCCAGCACGGCGACTCCGGCCCGTAGTGCAAAACCTTTGCCGCGATTAGGGGCATGGCTCACATACTGCATACCGGGCAAACGCTGGCGCAGGAAATCCAGGTCGGCAGCAGTCACTCCATGTGTACTGCCGTCATTGACCAGGACCACCTGCAGATTTACCCGGGGCCGGGCAGCCTGCAATGTGTGTATGGCAGCAGCTACCCGCTGCGACCAATCTGGCGGGGGATTGTAACAGGGAAGCACCAGGGCCACATGCATGTCTTCAGATGTGTATATTGGGACCTGTATTTTGCAATGGCCGGTCCGTCCGGTCATTCTTCCCGGCCAAAAGTAGACAAATTCGTGGCAAAGACGCGCATCCGGCCTGCCTGGCAAACAGAGATCCTGTTCTCCCTGCTGTGCGTACTGACCTATACACTGCTGCAAGGGTATATCGTGGGACTGGAGGATCAACTGGACTACCTGCCCTACAGTCTGTATCTTTCCCAGCCAGACTTATATTCACAGGATCTGTTTATCCAGACGCTGGCCAGCCAACCGGTGCATGAACGAACCGTATCCGCCGGGCTCGTCAGCCTGTTTGCGCCGCATCTGGAGGCTGCCATGCTGGGCCTGCACCTGCTCACAGCCTGTGCACTGGCCTGGGGGCTACTACGGGTGGCGCAGCAATACCTGGGAGTTAACTGGCGCGCCTATCTCACGGTACTATTCACCTTTACGGCCTTACAATATGTCTACTGGGATGCAACGGAATTGCTGTACAACAACTGGCAGGGGGACACCGTAGCCATGACCTGCGGCGTGTGGGCCTTATGGCTGGCAGACCGACGGCAATATTTACGGGCTGCGGGATTACTGGCACTGGGCACACTGTTTCACCCATTAGTGGGGCTCTTGTGGGCAATCTGGCTGGGGCTGGCCCTACTGGTCACACATCGGCAGTACCCGTGGCGCAGCGTGATGGCAGCGGGCATATTCTATTTCTTACTGGCAGGCTGGTACATAGCTTTATTGCTGTATTCCAAACAAACGGGCGCACCTCCTGACCCTGACCATTTTGCCAGGTACTATGTATTCAGGGCCCCTCATCATTTTATGCCGGACAGCTTCAGCCGGAAAGGCTGGATACTGCTGGCCATGTTTATTCCGCTGGGTATATGGCGATTACGAGGTATGCCACGGGCGCTTATCCTGTGCTTTATGGTCATTGCCTGCCTGTATGCCTTATGTGTGGGGCTCTTACGCCACCCCGCCATCGTTCCCCTGCAATGGTACCGGCTCAGCCCCGTGGTCGAATTCCTGGGAGCAATAGCCGCCGCCAGCCTGTTGCCGGCAGCATTACCCCTAAAGGTCAGCCGGATACTCCGGCACAAAGGGATATGGACGGGAACCGGCCTACTGCTCATGGTCCTGCTGGCCTGGTGGCCTGCACATACACCCAGGCCCTATCACTATCACCCGGGCAACCTGGCCACACACCCGGAGGTGGTCCTGGGCCGGGTCATGCGCCAGAAGCTCCCGGCAGAGGCCCTGGTATTACACCCCTTGCGTTTTGGAGGCCACAAGTATTTCGGAGGGTGCAGCAGTTACCTGGAATACAAGTCTATTCCCCGCACGCAAGCAGCTTTCCGCACCTGGTATGAGCGGCTGAGCCGTATCTACGGCAAGGAAGCGCTCAACCACCCCGACTTTTGGGAACAGGCAGACAGCCTGTACCCGGCCAGGATACCTGCCCTACAAGACTCGCTTCCGACATGGGGGATTACACATGTCATAATGCCTGCAGGGCAGGCGCTGTCTTTACCCAAAGTATGGGAAACCCCGCATTACGTACTGTACACGGTACCGTCTGTCATCAAAAAAGGGGAGCCTGTGCTCCCCTCTTCCTGGTTTTCTGAATAAAAATCATTAAAGCCTAAGAAACCGCGGCGCCAATTTCCACGCCATAGGTCTCATTGAATACCTTGAGCACGGCATCCATATAAGCTTGTTCGCCGTCGGTAATCTCGCCTACTTCCATGATCATCTCCATGATCTCCCAAAGGGCATTGAGATGACTTTTGCGGTAAGCAGGCATGTTATGGAATTTGGCCAGGAACTCAAAGGCCTTTTCGCGGTGCATCTCAGGCGTCCACAGCTTGTAATCGGCATCTACAGACATGGCCTCCAGTACCGGCTTGATCTCAGGGTACTTTACGGGCAGGCCGCGGTCCATCTTGTAGATAATAATCTTGATTTTTTCGATCTCTGCTTTGCTGAGACCAGCATCAGCTTTGATCAAACCAACGAAAAAATGTACGAGATACATTTTAGCGTAGTCTTCTGCATTGTGCTTGTAATTGATCATGGGGTGTTGTGGTATTGAGGATGTCTTAATTATCAAGTTGAATTGCGCTGCAAAATTAGACAATAGCCAACATTAAGGCAATAATTTTATGAGATCACCAGAATACAATTTGTTCAAAAGCCGCTTTTGATAGCCCAACGGAAACCGGGAAGGGTTGAATAGCCATTTTTTTCCGTCAAGGTCTGGTTCCATACCTCTGAGATGGTCTCCGCTACCTTAAAGGGAAACCCGATTTGCATCGTATAGAGTGGCTACTGTACTTTGCGCCCCATTCAAACGTCAATCAAATTCTCATCCCATGTCTCTTGTTTCCTCTCCTTTCCTGCAACTCTCGCAGGCAGGTGCCGTATGCCTCGACAAGGTGCAGTATGTCAAAGGCCTCCAGCTATTCCTGAACGGAGCCCCGCCCGTTACCCTCACCGCAGAAGAAACCGCCTGGTTTCGAGATCCGGCGCATTGTATCAACACCGGGCAACTGGCTGCAGCAGAAAAGACCTGGCAACAAGCCAAACGCGAGTATAACCGTGCCGTCAGCACAGTGGATGCCCACAACACCCACCTGGCCGAACTGCACCAGCTGCGGGAACAAGCCCACTCCCTGGGACTAACGGACGAACATGCCCGAATCTACGAGAAGCTGAGAGCAGCCGGCGCCCCCCGGGAATACCCGCGGCCGCCTCACCCGCCGGTCGTATCTATGGCAGACAAGACGTTCCTGTGTGTGGAAGAATATGTGCTCACCCGACGGATTGCCCGGTTCCAGTACAAAGACGGGCGGGCACAGCTGTTCTATCCCGGGCACAGCCAGCCCCTTGTGTTAAAGCAAGCTGCACTTGTGGAGGCCTTCTTGCTGGGTGACCTTACCAAACCCCACCCGGCAGCACCCGATGTGGCCAATCACTTGCCCGACACAACGGAAGGCCACACCTTAAAAGATACCGGCACCCTGCGCCAGCGGCTTATGGAACTGGGCATATAGGTCTTGTCTTCATCATGGCAAAACGGGGGCGCCTCCTCCCAGATGCCCCCGTCTTTTGCCGTAAAAGCGTTTCTTTTACAAGCCAGACAGCCGTTTCCTTCTAATTTGCAGGCATGAAGCGTTACACCCTGGCTTCGCAGACGGATACGCAGCTTGTGTTGCGTGAACAGGCTGGCACCCGCAGATTGATGGGGGCGCTCCTGCTCTTCATTGCCAGTATCATTGCCCTGGTACTGGGTGCAGACTGGTGGGACATGCTGCAAGGTGAGGCCCCTCTCAGGCCGGTCTACTTGGCACTGGCGGGTATTACCCTGGCCTTTGCCACAGGAGGCAGCCTGCTTATAGCGGACCGCCAGCGCCGCCTGCAGGCCACAAGCTATGTATTTGACAATACGCTGGGGGCATTTGTAGTAAAGATCACAACCCGCCGCCAGGACGAGGCATTTGCTGTTGCCTATGCAGAGATTGCCGCCGTCAGTGTACGCCGTGTGAGGCGTTCTGTGAACAACAGCAACAGCAGCACTACCCGGCGGAGGTATTATTATGTGTATGTCACCTACTTACTGATGCAGGACGGCAGCTTGCGAGACCTTTGCGGTTTTGGCACACAGGAGGGCAAAGCCAAGGCACTGGCAGAGCGTATCACTGCATTTATACATAAGGAGGCTCCTTTTACAGGCAAGAACCCCACTACAGTAGCCCCAGAGGTGGCCACACTCAGTTCCCAGGCATGGCCCCGGGAGTTGCGCTGGCGAAACAACGCCCTGCCGCAGATCCTGTCAGCATTGCCCCTTATCGTAGGCATAGGCTCCGTGGCGGCAGGCATCATCCTCACTGCCAGGCAAGTGGGCCGGCCGGGAGACAATCTTTCCTTTTACATTGCCTGCGGGTTCTTTATTTTTTTCTTCCTGGTACTGGCTTTCATTCTGCGCCATACCTTGTTCAAGCAAGCATTCGGCACCTATGCAATACAGGTGGGCAGGCAGGAAGTAACGTTCGGCCAATACTTTGGCGGGCAGTTCCGCGCCCTGCGCAGCCTACCCCGTGAAGAGGTGTTCGCAGCCTACCTTCATAATTATTCCAGCGACAATGCGCTTACTGATGAGCTGGGTATTGCCAGCTATGCCGCCATGGCCAGTATGCTGTCCCTCTATGACACGCCGGGCATTGAAAACTCTATACAGGGTATCTATCCGCGCCTGGATGCCGAGATTGCCAAACTGCAACAACAGGGACTATGGCAAAAGGCCGGCAACTGGTGGCGGAGCCTGCGCAAGGAGAAACTGACCTGCAAACCCCTGAAAGCCACGGCCGTGGACAAGCTTATCCTGCACCGGTGGCTGCAACACCAGTTGAAACAAGACTAGCATCTTTTTTCACATAAACCATTAATTACCAGCAAGATACAAATCCATTTCATATGCAGAAGATAATACAGCCCTCCGTATTCCTGGCTTACCTTTGGCTATGGGCCCTGTATATGGCAGGTCCTGCCCAAGCGCAAAACACCCCACAGTTTATGGTTGCCTACCAAACCGAGCAGGGATGGTATGTATTCAATACCCGCGGAGACTCCTTGCTGTCTCCCGGTATGCTGGGGCTTACCGGCCCGGTACAAGGGCCTGCCTTTGGCTTTATCTGTATCCGGCAACTACACAGGCTGGACCCCCAAACACTGATGCCGGAAACACACCAGATCCTGATGGACGCCACGGGCAAACGCTATATGGAGAACCTGAGCGTGGATGAGCGCATCCGTTTTATTATCGAAGGCCGTTATGTGGGCACAGAGCACCAGAAGAATGGAGCCAATACGGTATATGATATGACCACCGGCAAAGTGACCATACCCGGTGAGTATGTGAGTGCAGGCCCCGCGCACGGGGGGCTTATCTTCCTCAACGGCCTGGCAGAAAGCAACGATGATGCAGAAAACCACACTTGGCTAGCAGTGGACTACCGCACTGGCAAAAAACGTTATACGCTGACGGATGTCTCTTACCTGGAAAAGACAGAGGACGGCCTACTGCTAGCCCACAAAGAGGATGATAGTGTATGGCAAGTAGATGCCGCCGGCAAGCTCAAACCCTACAAGGAGGAATCATCCGGGGAATACCTGGAAACGGAGGACACCTTACCAACGGAACCGTTTGAGGTAGAGAGCAACCCGCAGGGACTTACCGTAAAGGATGCCAAAGGCAAAGTACTGGTGCGTAACCTGGATGCCGAAATGGTGGACTACGTTTGCCGGGGATTTGTGGCCTATGCCAAGAACGAAAATATGGGACTGTTTCGCATCAGCGACCAGAAGCACCTGATTACTCCTGCGGCAGGATACTCAGAGATCTATGTGTACCCCACCTTCCTGGAGGCCTTTGGCAGTCAAAACGATACCCGCCGGCTGGTGTTAATGAAACCGGACGGCGCACCTCATCATACGCCCGGACTGGATACTGCCTATTACTTTATGAGCCTGCAGGCGCAAGACTGTGATACGAATACTCCTGCGCCGCCCGCTACCGTGCAGTATTTTATTCCCCGGTAAAAGGACGGTTATTCCACAGTCACGCTTTTAGCCAGGTTGCGGGGCTGGTCTACATTGCAGCCGCGCAGCACGGCGATATAATAGCTGAGCAGCTGGAGCGGCACCACTGCTACCACGGGCATCAGAATCTCGTCTATGACGGGAATCTCCAGTACATGGTCTGCCAGGTTCTCAATGGTGCTGTCTCCCTGTGTAACCACAGCGATCACATTGCCCTTGCGGGCTTTTACCTCCTGGATATTGGAGAGGATCTTGTCATAGCTTTTGTCCTTGGTGGCAATAAATACCACCGGCATGTTTTCATCTATGAGGGCAATAGGGCCGTGTTTCATCTCTGCCGCCGGATACCCCTCGGCATGGATATAGGAGATCTCCTTGAGCTTGAGGGCGCCTTCCAGGGCTACCGGGAAGTTGCAACCGCGGCCCAGGTACAGGAAATTGGCCGCATCCTTGTATTGCTCGCTGATCTCCCGCACCTGGTCATTTACCTGCTCCAGCACCTGGGAGATCACATCCGGCAGGCGCACAATCTCCCGCACCAGGTCATGGAAACGTTCCTCGGAAAGGGTATTGCGCTTGCGGCCAATGAGCATGGCCATGAGGGTGAGTGCCGTCACCTGACCGGTAAAGGCCTTGGTACTGGCCACGCCAATCTCGGGACCGGCATGGATGTATACGCCGCCATCGGTCTCACGCGGGATAGAGCTGCCCACCACATTACACACACCCAGCACCGTGCAGCCAAATTCCTTGGCCAGCTTCACGGCAGCCAGCGTATCGGCCGTTTCTCCGCTTTGGCTGATGGCAATGACAATATCTTCCGGGTACAGCACAGGGTTGCGGTAGCGGAATTCCGAGGCATATTCCACCTCCACCGGCAGGCGGGCCAGTTCTTCTATGAGGTACTCTCCTACCAATCCGGCATGCCAGCTGGTGCCGCAGGCCACAATGATAATACGCTTGGCAGCCACCAGCTTATCCTCCATATGATCCAGCCCGCCCAGGCGCACCTCGCGCAAATCATGCGAAATGCGGCCCCGCAGGGAGTCCTGGATAGAATGCGGCTGCTCAAAGATCTCCTTGAGCATAAAATGGTCATACCCCCCTTTCTCAATGGCGCTCAGCTCTATATTGAGCGTCTGTATCTCGGGGATCACCGTATCGTTCTTAATGGTCTTGATAGTCACCTCATCCCGGCGGATGATGGCAATATCATTGTCATTGAGGTAGATTACACTCTTGGTAAACTCCACGATGGGGGTGGCGTCGGAAGCCACAAAGTATTCACCCTCTCCCAGTCCAATGACCAGCGGACTGGCGCGGCGGGCTGCAATCAGCAGATCGGGTTCTTCATTGCATACCACCACCAGGCCAAATGCGCCTTCTACTTTGGTAAGGGCCAGACGGACAGCCTCGGCAGGAGTCACATTGCCCACACTGTAAACCTCCTCTATCAGGTGCGCCAGAACTTCCGTATCCGTTTCGCTTTCAAAATGATAGCCGCGGTCCTGCAGACGCTTCTTGAGAATATGATAGTTCTCTATAATCCCATTGTGGATAATGGCAAACCGCTTGCTCTGACTGAAATGCGGGTGGGCATTCAGGTCACTAGGCTCTCCGTGCGTAGCCCAGCGGGTGTGTCCTATGCCCAGGGTAGCAGGAGGCTGCTGCCGGTTAACATAGGACTCCAGGTCCTGCACCTTACCCTTGCGCTTGTAGACGTGGATATTGTCATTGTACAGAAGGGCCACTCCTGCAGAATCATAACCGCGGTATTCCAGGCGTTTGAGGCCGTTTATCAAAATAGGATAAGCTTCCTGGAAGCCTATGTACCCAACAATTCCACACATATCCGGGCGGGCTGCTTAAAGTGAGAGGACTGGAGACAAAGATAAGACAGGACTAAGGGATTTCGGTATAATGTACCCTAATACGCGGCTTGCGGTCCGGATGGTTCCAGTTATGCAGGATACTGCGTTGCACACAGCCTATGTTCTGGGTAAGAAACCCTCCGCTGTTACGCGAAGAATAGGCAAAAGGGGTGGGCAGGAGCAGGAATCCATAATCTGGCAAAGTGCCCTGCATCACCTGGTGGAAATAGGCGCTGATGTCAAACTCATAACGCGCCAGGGTATTATTATAGTTGGCATACGCCTCTATGCCCAGGAAAGGATCCGGCGTAACGGAATCGCTCTCGGCAGGGATCAGATACAGGTCATTGGGAATAGGGCGGAAATAGCGGTAGGGATTATGATCTATGGCACTGGTATCCACAGGGATCTCCAGTATGGCACGGTTAATGGCCAGCGGGCGGGCGGGCAGGTTACGGATGCGGGCCCGTACC
Source organism: Bacteroidota bacterium (assembly GCA_019638695.1). Lineage (GTDB taxonomy): Bacteria > Bacteroidota > Bacteroidia > J057 > JAJTIE01 > JAHBTG01. The sequence goes on from JAHBTG010000030.1 coordinate 10,772, forward strand.
CTTAAAGGCACCACAGACTGCAATGCCGCACTGAGCTGGCTATCCGGAATCTCCCGTCCTTCCAACCGCTCCAGAAAAGTACCGGTGGTCTCCGTGCGGATCAGTTTGTTGAAACGGAAACTGACACTGGGCTGAATCATGAGGTTATAGGGTGTCCGGGTTTCTCCGTCCACGGAATAATGCAGGCGCAGGGTAGCCGCACGATTACTGGTCACCAGCAGGTTGCGCAGCGCCACGGTATACATCACACCCACATCTGCGGAACTGGTAGGCTGGGCACTGATACGCAGCCCCTTAAAGAACTGGTGAAAATTGGCATTATTCGCCAGCGGACCATTCACATCTGCATCCAAAATACGCTGGCCCAGTTCATCGGCCAGGCGGATACGCAGGGTATCGAACCGGAAAGAATCTGCCGGGTGCGTATAGGTATAGCTGCCGGCCAGGTTTGCAGGGTCATAGGTAAGGCTGCTGGTAGCAAAGTACCGTGTGCCGCCACTTCCGTCAAAAGCCTGGGTCAGCTCGTTCACCTCCAGCTGCAACGTACTGGTGGGCTTGCCATAATACGAGTCCAGGGGTAACAGCAGCATCACGGAATCTATCACGGCATTCTCCGGGAAAGACACGAACTCGCCCCCCAGGCTGAACTGCGTATAGATCTCCCCGTTGACCCTGCCCAGCAAAGGATCTGAATAGCTGCCCAGCACCATATAGCTTTGGTTCTGGGTAAACAGGGAATCCAGGGGGGGGACATAGGTAACCAGTTCTACCTTCACGGAATCCAGGTATCCCACCTGCGCAGGGGGATTAAGCCCCACATCAAACACATCTGGTTTCTTACAGCCACCCAGCAAGGCCAGTGCAGCAACCCAATATAGGGCCGCCCGGGAGAAGGGTCTCAAGTTTACGAGAGTATTTGGTTATACAGTTCATGATAATGGTCTACCCCATTCTCCTGCTCATCCGTGATGGTTGCAAAGCAGTTCTGGCTATCCCGCAGCTTCAGGGCGCCCTCTACTTCCTTATGTACGGTAGCGCTGCCCTGTGTCACAAAGTCTGCCATATGAATGCCGCCGCGGCTCACCCCCACATAGGTCTCTCCGCTGTATTGCTGGAGCAGATCCTGCGGAGTACCTTCCAGCCGGGCCTTTTCGGCAAAGTTGGCGGGCAAGGGAGAGTCCACTTCATTGTCATAAACCGTGTATACGATCTTGCTTTCCTTGAAGATGGGATCGTCCTTAAAGTGCGTCTTCAGGTAGAGGGGGATCAGGGCAGTCATCCAGCCATGGCAATGAATGATATGGGGCGTCCATCCCAGCTTCTTAACGGTTTCGATAACGCCCTTGCAGAAGAAGATGGAGCGTTCGTGGTTATCCGCATGAAAGATCTGGTTCTTAGGATCTATCAGCACACTTTTCCGGTGAAAATAGTCTTCATTATCCAGGAAATACACCTGCAGGCGGGCATTGGGAATAGTAGCCACTTTAATGGTAAGAGGTTTTTCCTCCTGCCCCACACGGATATTGATACCAGAAAGGCGTACCACTTCATGCAGGCGGTTACGGCGCTCATTGATCACCCCGAAGCGGGGCATGAGTATGCGAATTTCATGGCCTTTTTCCTGTAATCCCTGAGGAAGCGTGCGGATAAAATTTGCGGAGTCTGATATTTTCAGAAATGGATCTATCTCCATTGTTGCATGCAGAATCCGTAGTTTTTCCATAAAGCAAAGAAATTTTGTTCAGAGAAAGAGATACAAAGATACGCAATGCCTGTGCATTTGACAACTTAACGGAACATAGTGTATTTTATTTTAAAAAAGCAATATTTGCGCGTCATTTTTTCTGGCAAATGAAAATAATTCAAACGGTCTCTGCGTTAAGGCGCTGGCGGGCGGAAAGACCTTCTCCTGAGGAATTAGGCTTTGTACCCACCATGGGCGCCCTGCATGCAGGCCACTTGTCTCTCCTCAAAGCGGCCCAGGCCCAATCGGACGCCGTTATTGCCAGCATCTTTGTCAACCCCACCCAGTTTGACCGGCCGGACGACCTGGCGGCTTATCCGCGGGAAGAAGCCCGGGACCTCGAATTGCTGGAGGCCGCAGGCTGCCAGGCTGTCTTTATGCCCCATGCCAGCGAAATGTACCCCTCAGGCGCATCTCGCGTGCACATATCCCTGCCCCCGCTCACAGGAGTATGGGAAGGCGCCAGCCGCCCCGGACATTTCGACGGGGTGGCATTGATCGTCAACAAGCTCCTCATGCTGGTCCAGCCGCATCATTTATACATGGGGCAAAAGGACTTCCAGCAAACGGTGGTTATCCGGGCCATGCTGGAAGAACTGTTCATTCCCACGGAACTGCGCGTGCGGCCCACTCTGCGGGAAGCAGACGGACTGGCCATGAGCAGCCGCAATGTGCGCCTGAGCCCCGCACAACGCGCGCAAGCTGCCTGCCTGTATGCCACGCTGAGCCAGATGCACAAGCAATGGCAGGAAGCAATACCTCCCGGTCAGATCGTATCCTGGGCCGCCGCACAATTACAGGGTGCGCCCGGATGCCAGCCGGACTACGTGCAGCTGGTGCACGGGCGCACCCTGGAGCCCGTCACGGTGCCCCTGCCTCCTGAAGAGCCGGTGGTTGCCCTGGTAGCAGCGTTCTTTGGACCCGTGCGGCTGATCGACTGCCTGCCCATGACAGACCAGACCATGTTTTTTGCGTAAGTTTGCTTCCCAAATACGTTCCCCCTGTGTCCATGCTGGTAGAAGTGCTGAAATCGAAGATTCACCGCGTCGTCATTAATCAACTGGAACTGCACTATGTGGGCAGTATCACTATAGATATGGACTTGGTAGATGCTGCCAATATGTTCCCTAACGAAAAGGTACAAATCGTCAACCTGAATAACGGGGCGCGGTTTGAGACCTATATCATCGCAGGCGCACGCGGTACCGGTATCATAGGGCTTAACGGTCCGGCAGCGCGCATGGCAGCCATGGGCGATACCGTTATCATTATTTCCTATGCCCATATGGAACTGGAGGCTGCCAAGCGCTATGAGCCGGCAGTGATTTTCCCGGGCCCAGACAACCGGTTGCCTTCCTAGTCGTTCTCTATCAGTGCTCCCACATATGAACAAGCGACTGAAAAGCACCCTGCTCTACCTGGTAGGCGCCGCATTGGGGGCCAGCCTCCTGTACCTGGCATTGGCCAAAGCCGACTTTGCAGAGCTATGGCAGATGATGGGTCAGGCCCGGTGGTTGCCACTTATCGGGGCATTGGTGGTCGTAGTGCTCAGCCACTGGCTGAGGGCCTGGCGCTGGAGCCAGCTGCTGGACGCATCCGGTTACCCGGTGCCCACCGAGCGCACCTTTGCCGCACTGATGTTCGGCTACCTGGTCAATTATGCCGTGCCCAGGCTGGGAGAAGTCTCGCGCTGCAGTGTGCTCATCAAAACCAACCGCACCCCCATAGCCACCAGTGCAGGCACGGTTGTAACGGAGCGGCTGATCGACGTGATCACGCTCGCACTCTTCCTGGGAGCCATCCTGCTCACAGAGCTGCAAACGCTTGCCGGATTCTTCACTGCAGCCAGTAACCCGCTGGAGAACCTGAACTTCACCTACCTGTACCTGCTGGCAGCCATCCTGGTACTGCTGGGGCTATTTCTGATCAGGTTTCGCAAACGCCTGATGCGGCTGAACGCGGTGCAGAAGCTGGCGGCATTCCTGTCCAAGCTCGTATCCGGCTTGCTCAGTATCCGCCACCTGGGCAGACCGGTTTTGTTTGGGATACTGAGCGTGGGCATCTGGGGCGGATATGTGCTCAGCACATGGCTCTTCCTGCAGGCATTTCCACAAACAGAAGGGGCCAGCCTGTGGTTTGCCATCATCCTAAATACCATGGGCGCCGTGGGTATGGCGCTGCCCGTGCCAGGCGGCCTTGGGCCTTTCCATGCAGCCATTACCTACACCATGGTGCTATATGGCTTCACAGAAACCCAGGGTGCCAACATTGCGCTGGTCATGCACACCTCCCAGCTGGTACTGAACATCCTGATGGGCGCGGTGGGTTATGGCTACCTGCTGTTCCAGCAACCCTCAGCAGCAGAAATAGCCGCCTCAGAGGCCGGCGAGTAGCGCCAGGTAATCCTGCGCCAGTTGTTTGCGGTCAAACCGGCTAACCGCCAGTTCCCTGGCATTCCGGCTCATCGCAGCACGCAACCCGGGGTCTTCTGCCAGCCGGACGATCGCATTCATCCAAGCCTCGTCATCCTCCATAGGTGCAGAGAGCCCGCAGGCATGAGCAGCCAGGTAATCTGCCTGCCACCCCTGGTAATTGAGCACTACCGGGAGGCCTGCCGCCAGGTAATCATAGAATTTGTTGGCACTATTGGCCTCCAGTACCGGGTAGGAAGCAAAGGTGCACAGGGCGATATCCGCAGTATTCAGCAAGGCATTCAGCTCTGCTTTGGGAACGGGCGGATGCAGGTGCACGTTAGAAAGGCCCAGTGTGCAGACAAGAGCGGACAACAGGGCAGCTTCCTGCCCCCATCCATAAATATCCAGCCGCACAGGTGTAGCCAGCCGGGCATTGAGCGCGGGCATCAGCCGCAGTACCCGACCCAGGTCATTGGCCTGCCCCAGTGCTCCGGCATAGATCAGGCGCACAGGTTCACCGGCTGCGCGTGAAGCACCGCTTACCGGGAAGAACTGTGCCGTATCAGTACCATTGTAGCTGACCGTTATCTTATCCAGGGGTACCCCATGAGCGCCCACCTGTGCCCGCATACCGGGGCTAAGCGCTACAATGTGTGCAGCATGTGTATACACTATAGCATTAAGCCCATGCAGGACCGACAACAATAACTGGTTGCGAAGTATACCCATGCCCTGGGGGACATCGGGCCACACATCTACCACTTCCAGCACCAGCGGCACTCCGTGCAGTTTGCTGGCGAGGTAACCGGCATAGCCCACTGTGGGTGGCGTCACACTGGCAATAATGACATCGGGCTTATCCTGAGCCAGCGCTTCCTGCAAAGCAGCCAGTCCGAAGCGCATAAAGCTCCGGGCTTTGGCCCACCTGGACATCTGCTGCCGGTAAGCAATGGGGAGAACCCTTACGGTTATCCCTTCATGGAGCTGCCATTCGGCGCGCGGGGGTCTATAAGGAGGAGGAAGATATGCGGTACTGGTGATGCAGGCAACCTGGTGCCCGGCAGCCGCCCAGTGCGCCATTAAGGCACGGCTACGGTCATTTCCCCAGCCGGAGGACGGGCAAAAATACTGGTGCAGGAACAGGATGCGCATGCCCTGCTAAAGGCGCTGCGCCACGGGCTGCAGGGTTTGCGCCGTAGTGGCAGGCTGCAGTGCCAGTAGTTCTGCACGCAGTTTCTCGCGGGCTTTCTCCACATCCTTGAAGCGGCGCAAACGGGCACCTATACGATACAGGACAAGGAAAATGGCAAACATCGCCACCACAAAACCCGCATACATCACGGTATAGCTAAGGCTCCACTTATCAATGTAGAGCGTGGTAAGCATCAGGATCCCTCCCGTGAGGCTCACGGCACCCGTCACAAGGGGTACAAACTTATCGGGCATTCCCAGGTAGCTGAGATGGTGAGTAGTATGGTCTCTCCCGCCCACAAACGGGCTTTGTCCGCGCGAGATGCGTGCCACACTCACAAAAGTGGTATCGATGATAGGCATGAGAAACACCAGCAGGGGGGCCAGCAGCTGGCGCTCCAGTACCAGTTCGCCACTGATACCCGGCATGTTCCAGAAATACTTGATGCCCAGGAAAGCCAGCAGCATGCCCAGGAACTGGCTGCCGGTGTCTCCCATATACAGTTTGCTGGGATTCCAGTTCAGGATCAGGAAACCGGTCAGGGCACCGGCGATCGCCAGCAACATGTAGAAGTACACGGTGTTCTGCTGACCCACCAGGTAAATAACCGCCACTGTAAAGGCCGTAATGATCAGGGAAATGCTCCCGGTAATGCCATCCATATTGTCCAGCATATTGATGCTGTTCATCAGTCCTATTACCCATAACAAGGTAAGGAGACCATCCAGCACGGGAATCCCAAAGAACCGGATACTGACATCAAAGGCCAGCAGGATAACCCCGCAAAGGAGCTGGCCTATAAATTTGAGGATAGGACGGGTAGTATAAGCGTCATCTGCCAGGCCCACCACAAAACCCAGGGTTATCGAAAGCAGGAAAGGGATATAGTCTGTGCTGGATTGAACCCCCTCTACATAAGGGATCAAGGAATAGACCACGGCAGCGACCAGGAAGACAATGAAAAAGGAGATGCCGCCCACCAATGGCTTAGAAGCGCTGGCCCATCTCACCTGTGTGGTCTGGCCCTGCGACAGTTGGCCCAGCCTGCCTGCAAAATTGATCAGTACACTATTCAGTACATAAGAAAATGCAGTAGTCAGTAGGAATAGTAAAGAAAGTATCATTGAAAAGCCGGGTATTGATTTTAGTCTTCCTAGTTAGGCAAATATAGCCGAATTATCGCATTACCCATACCGGCGCAGCATAAATTTCATATTTAAATATGGCTAATCCAGTCAAAAACCGCCATACCGCCTCAACGACAAGCAAGCCCTTAAGCAGGGGAGGATCACTTATCAGATTAGTTGTAATAGGCAGAACCGCGGCATGAACGAGGGCATATGCTGGATTTTCTGTTACCTTTGCCACAATGCCTAAAATCACCAAAGAAGTCAAAGTAGCACTCCTGGCCGTCACGGCCATTGTTCTCTTTATCATTGGTCTGGGCTATCTCAAGGGCCGTTCGGTATTTGGCAACCGCAACTATTATTATGTGCACTTTACGCATGTGAGCGGGCTGCCTACAGGCTCTAAGGTGCAGCTGAGCGGCACGGACGTGGGGGTAGTACAGGAGTTAAAACTGGACCCCAAGACCCGCAAGGTAACCGTGGGCTTTGATGTGAATGCCGATATTGAATTACCGGAGGACACCCGTGTGGTACTGACCACTACGGATCTTTTCGGCAGCAAGGCACTGATACTTCTCCCGGGCCAAAGCAATAAAATGGCTGCTCACAAAGCCGTGCTCAAAGACAGTATTGCTCCCGAGCTGATGGACAAAGCCAGCAGCTACTTGGATCCTACCTCCCGCAAGCTGAATCTGGTACTGGATAACCTGGGGGAGATCACCGGGCAGATCAACTCGCTGATGAAGCGGGACAACAGCCGGGCCAAGCAGTCTGTAGACAACCTGGAAGCCACACTGGCCAACCTGGCAAGCCTTTCTGCACGCCTCAATAAAAGCGTTCAGCAACTGGATATGCTCATGGCCAGCACCCAGAACCTGGTGAATAACCCCGACCTGAAGGGTACGCTGACAAACATCCGCCAAAGCACGGACAGCCTGGCAGCTACTACACAGGACGTCCGCCAGCTGGCGGTGCATACCCAGCGGTTGGTCAAAGAACTCCAGACACTTAGCCAGAACCTGAACGAAGGACAGGGCACGGCAGGCAAGCTGCTCAAGGACAAGGAACTGTATGACAACCTGACCAAAACCACAGCCAGCCTCAACAGCCTGCTGGAAGACCTGAAGAAGCACCCCAAGCGGTATGTGCACTTCTCGGTGTTTGGCCGCAAGGAGAAATCTCCCAAGCCCTAAACCGGGCTACCTGGGTTACTCTGCCCAGCGGGTGATTTCCGCATCGCCCCACAACTCTTCAATGCCATAATAGTCGCGGATGCGGGGCAACATCACGTGTACAACTACATTGATATAGTCCAGCAGCACCCACTCCCCCGTGCGATTACCCTCGCTCTGCCAGGGTTTCTCGCGCAGTTTATTCCGCACTTCATGCTCCACATTATCGGCAAGGGCTTTCACCTGGGTATCCGAGTTGCCGCTACAGAAAATAAAATAATCGCACACAGCATTGCGCAGCCCCCGCAGGTCCAGGAGTGCTATATCAAATCCTTTTTTCTCACGAATGGCGGCAATGACTTCATGAGCCAGGGTAGTAGAATCGGCTATAGGTTTAAGCGTTTTTTGCATGAACACAAGGTGCAGGAGAAAAGAAATGGCGCAGCCATGTTACTGAAAATGAGCGCGCTGAAGATTTCTTACAAAATTGCGAAAAAATACGTTCAAGGGTACGCCTTCATTTCTAAGAATACTGATATGGATATCATAGGCAGCCAGGTGATGAGCCTGCAGGTCACAGACTCTACCAACAGCTGGCTGTTGCAGCAGTGCCAGCGCAAGGATATGCCGGAGGGCACCCTGGTGGTAGCAGAACACCAGCGGCAGGGCCGCGGGCAGCAGGGCAACACCTGGCAGGCACCGGCAGGACAGAACCTTACCTGCAGTGTCTTGCTGAAACCCCATCATCTGCCGCCCAAACAAGCTTTCCTGCTGAACAAGATGAGTGCACTGGCCGTGCGCGACGTGCTGGCCGACGCAGCCCCGGAAGCCCGGGTACAGGTCAAATGGCCCAATGATGTCATGATCAATGGCCTGAAAGCGGCCGGGATACTTATCGAAAATATCATACAAGGCAATGCGCTCACAGAGAGCGTAGTAGGTATGGGCCTGAACCTCAACTGGCACCCGGCGGAGCTGCCCACGACCAGCCTGGCAGCCCATACCGGCGGCCGGGTATCCATTGCCACCGTGCTGGATGCACTGGTACATAAGCTGAATGCCTATTACCTGCTGCTGCAAACCCAGCGATATCATGTGCTGGACGAGTACTATCACCTGCACCTGTACCTGCGCCAGCGGCCGCACATCTTCACGGTACAAGGAGCGCCGCTGCCCGGCGTCATCCAGGGCGTGGATGCAGACGGCCAGCTGCTGGTACAAACGGAAGCAGGACTTCGTGCCTTTCAGCTCAAAGAAATTACATTCTAAGCACCCGGCCCTGCAGCCCACTTTAGCCAAGGTTGTGTAATTTGGCTTGCATGAACCGCAAGCGACTGCTAACCATCGGCGCGGCTGCAATTTTAGGACTGGCCTGTATACTCTCCTACCGCTCTATGCTGGAAGGCGTGGGCACGGCACTTATCGACACGGATGAGCCCCAGCCGGCACAAGCCATCTTTGTGCTGGCAGGAGGGCCCGTGGAGCGAGGCAACTACGCCGCACAATTATATCACCGGAAATTAGCACCGGCAATCTATTGCACAGGTGAAATAGAGCCTGAGATCCTGAGTATGTTTTGCGATACGCTGAACGAGGGGGAGATCACCCGCGAGGTGCTGATCCGGGCCAACGTGCCGGATTCGGTCATACAAGTCATCCCGTCGGGCACCAGCACGCTGGAGGAGTGTTATGATATCCTGCGGTTCTGTATGCAGGCTGGCATCCGGCGCATCATGGTGGTCAGCACGGCACAACATACCCGGCGCATCTCACTCATCCTGAGGCCCAGGGCACGCCGCCTGGGGATAACCGTGCGGATAGTGGGGGCACCACCAGACAGTTATCTGCCGCAGGAATGGTATAAAGCAGAAGAGGGGCTGCTGTTCGTCACCAACGAATACCTCAAGCTAGCCTACTACCTGTATAAATACTAGTATTTTTTATTTATCGGAATTATTTCCAGTTGCGAATAGTTCTTATATTGAAATTTACCATAAAATCTCAACCCTATATGTCTCTTCAGAAAGTTACCGATACCGAATTCAGCCAACTGTTAGCTCATCATCCCAAGGTAGTGGTCAAATATTATGCCGACTGGTGCGGCAGTTGTCGGCTGGTTGCGCCCAAGTACAACAAAATGGCGGCAGATGCCGGGGAAGACGTGCTGTTCCTGGATGTCAATGCCGAGGAGAATCCTGAAGCCCGCCGTGCTGCAGGCGTAACCAACCTGCCCTTTTTTGCCGTATTCAAAGACGGCCAACTGGCAGAAGGCGTCAATACTTCCCGTATTGAACTGCTGGAGGAGATCATAGCCAATCACCTTAACTAATAAAGGCCACATGCAACTACCTGTTGTGCGCAAACTGGTGCAGAATCATTCACTGGATGCGCTAAAAGCCACAGAGGAAGCCCTTTATGAAGGTCAGCCCCTGTCTATTACCGTGGAAGGAACAGATGAAGGCGAGCAGCTTACACATGTGCTGGGCGCCATATGGGTACTGGAACAGGTAGCCGACGGCGCAGATGCCGGCGAAGCGCTCCGCGCCTTTGCCACCAGGGTGCGCAATAGCATCAGCTAAGCGGCTTAGATGTATTTTGCAGGAAGATGTATCCTCACCTGCGAAACAAGATAGAAGCCTGGACAGGTCCTGTGCCCAACCCTGAATGGGAGGACTTTCTGACACACTGGGAACCGGTCTCATTTGAAGAGAACGTCTTTATTACGCAATTCGGACAACAGGAGCTTTACTTCTACTGGGTAATTGAAGGGCTTCAGCGGGCATTCTTCGTGCACGAAGGCAACGAGATCTGTATAGGCTTCACCTACTACCCTGATTTCTCCGGAGTTTACGATGCTTTCCTAGAAAAAAGCCCGGCCAATTTTGCCCTGCAGTGTCTTTCTGCCTCGCAACTGTTGCGCCTGCATGTAGACAGCTATCACCGCCTACTGGATCGCTATACATGGGTGGAGCGGCTCTACCGCAGATTTAACGAACAAATGTTCCTGGCCAAGGCCCGGCACGAGATAGCAGTATTCACTTACTCTGCGGAAGAACGTTACCGCAGGTTATTACGTGCCGCACCGCATCTTTTCCAGTTAGTACCCCAGAAGCACCTGGCTTCTTACCTGAGTATGACGCCCGAGACCTTTAGCCGCCTGCGCAACCGCGTGCGGGACTAGATTGAGCTTAGGGTAACAGCAGCATTCTGGCGGTATGCACCCCCAGGGCCGTATACACTACTACCATATACATCCCGGAAGGCACTTCCTCACACCGAATGCTGGCACTGGTAAGCCCGGCCTGGTAATTAATGGGCAACGACCTGCCTTGCAGGTCTCTCAGCTCAACGGCCAGCACCGGAACGTTAAGCTCAATACGAAAGCGCCCCCTGGCCGGATTGGGGACCAGCCTGAAAGCCAAAGCAGAGGCGGGCAACGGGCGGGCACTCGGCAACTCATCCAGGTGCTGGGTAAGCAGGCTATCGGCTTTCAGGAGCTGAATCAGGCCATATCCATAGTTATTGTCGGGCAGTGCGGAGCGGTCTGCCGTGCGCACCAAAGCACCCCTGATCTGCCAGGCATCCGCCTCGGGGTGCGCCTGCCACAAACAGGCTGCGGAGCCTGCCACATAGGGAGCGGCAAAGCTGGTACCGCTGCTGGTAGAAACCGTTGCGGAAAGGTAAACAGGCACACTCTGCCCGGCAGCCATCACATCGGGCTTGATGCGCCCGTCTGCCGTGGGCCCCCTGCCGCTGGTAGCCGCCACGGTCCAGCCGGTGCGGGAAACAGAGCCTACACACAGGACACTGTCGCCGTCGCACGGAGAGGTAATGCGTCCTTGCCACTGGCTGTTGCTCCCTTCATTTCCGGCAGAATTGACCACGAGCATGCCCCTGCCGGCAGCCATATCGGCAGCCCGGGTGATCAATGCGGTATAGCCATTCAGATCGCTTACCGTGAGATTATGCGCAGGGTTATCAAAGGTATTATAGTTGAGAGAAGACGAAATGATATGCAGTCCCAGGCTATCGGCCCACTCGGCGGCCTGCAGCCAGTTGAGCATCTCTGCAGTGCTTTCCGAAGCCACCGTCTCTGTGCGGGCCAGGGCGACCCTGGCCTGGGGCGCTGCGCCCACATAGGTACCTGGCACTAATGCCGCAATGCGGGACAACACCCCGGTACCATGCAGATCCTCGGCAAACAGCAGGGAATCCCGGTCCACAAAATCATACCAGGTACGCACACGGCCCTGTGCCCAGAGAGAGTCAAATGCAGCAAGGGTACGCACATCGCGAAACCCGCTGTCAAATACCCCGATCTCTATGCCCTGCCCCTGGTGGCCGCGGCAGTGCAGACTATCCAGCCCGGTTTTTGTATGTTCTGTAGCCATCTGGCCCATGCCCCACTGCGGACCCACACAAGCAGAGACATGCGCAGTACCCTGGGACACCGGCGCAGACAAAGGCATCCAATGCATCACAAAAGGCAGGGCTTTAAGGGCATCTTCCGTTCCCGGGGCCACACTGCCCCATACCAGGTTGAACCAGCGGCTATACCCGTGTATTTGCAGGCCGCTCTGTGCCAGTTGCTGCAGATAGGGAACATACACCGGCCAGTCTGCCCGGGAGACAGGGATACAACTGTGGCTGCGCCGCTGCCAGGCCGCGGGGGACAGGTAGCCGGGTGAAGGAGCGTAGTGGGCGGGCCCTTTATCGGCCAGCTCTAGCACATATACCCGCTGGGCATATGCCCCAAAGGTAATCGACCAGGCACACAGCAATAGGACAATCCTTCGCATACAGCACATACTTACGCATAAAACGGCAAAAATACGGCTATCCGGGTGTGTGTTGTTCAGAATTGGGGTTCATCCGTGTACCTTTGGGGTATGCGCCGGATGGGTATACTCCTGGGAATCGTTGGGTGGGTCAGCGCCTGCCAGCCTCCGGAGAATGCGCCTGTGGACCTCAACGCCCTGCGCCAGGGCGAACCGCTGAGCAAAAGCTTCCATGTGCGCTTCATGTATACGGACAGCGCCAGAGTGCGTGCCCGCATACAGGCCCGCAGTATGGAAGAGGTACTGGAAGGCACGCCCCCGCAGCGTATCCGCCAGGCCAATGAGGGCTTACATATCATATTCTATGATATCAAAGGCGCCCAGCAAAGTTCCCTGACTGCCGAGCGGGGACGGCTTGACGAGTCTAAAGGCATGGCAGAAGCGCTGGGCAATGTAGTAGTGACTACTGTAGAGGGCGATGTGCTGGAAACGGAACGCCTGGTATGGGAGCAACGCAAGAACCGCATCTACACCAATGAGTTTGTAAAAATCACGCGGCCCGGCGAGATCATACTGGCAGACAGCCTGGAAACAGATGCGTCTTTCTCTTTTTACAAGATCTACAAGATCCGCGGGGTCATCCAGGTAAACGAATAGATCGCTGTCTTTTATGTCACAGATCCGCATATCTCAGGCTATAGGGACCGACGCTCCCGTACTGGCCCAACAGAATGTGGCGCTGGCGCTGGAAAGCGAGGGTATGGTGCTGAACCCGGCCACTACCCTGGCGGCGGTACAGCGCATCCTGGGAAACCCCGTCCTGGGCACCTATTATACCCTGAGGAACCAGGATGTCATCCTCTGCCGGCTGCTCATCACTTATGAATACAGCGACTGGCGGGATATGCCCTACTGGTGGATCCAAAGTGTCTATACGGAACCTGGGCACCGGGGCAAAGGATATTTCAGGCAGCTCTACCGGCATATCCTGGAAGAAGCCAAAGCCGCAGGCGCAGGCAGTGTGCGGCTCTACTTTGCTGCAGGCAATCTTGCGGCAGGTACTGCCTACCAACAACTGGGTATGGAGACCGGTCACTACGTGGTAGGCCAGCAGGACCTCTGCTAATCTCCATCCAACCATTTGCGCAGGGGCCTGATCCTGCGCAAGAATACATTGTTGGGCAATAACCGGAAATGCGGGAAGCGATACCCCACATATAGCTGAGCTCCGGAGAGGTTAGCAACCAGCTGCATTTCTTCATAGATATTGGCAGAAAGCCGGGCATATACCAGGAAGCCGGCGAACCACCTCGGACGGGAGTAGTTTAAGGTAAGGCGGGGTTCCGTGGCCAGGTAGAGCGACCCTTTGCGGATCTCTCCCCCGCTACCCGCCAGGTACTGCCGCTGATACCCTATACCCAGCAGGAGGAAAGGGCTAATGGCAAAACGCCGGGCGATGACGAAAGTGTGGGCATACCCCGGGGAAACATGGATATTGGAAAAAGTGGCCTGTGTAAACCCGGAAACGGAAGGGAACAGGCTATCCACCTGCGGGGGGATCAGGGAGCTGTCGGCCCATACCCTGGACTGCCCCACCTGTATCTTCAATAGCCAGGACCCTGCGCTTTTACGCTGCACATTGGTCTGGTTCAACTGGGCACGCAGGCTGTAGCGCCTGTGGTTAAACACATACATGTATTCGGCAGCAAGCATCTGCGCATGCATATCCGGGCGCAGCTGAGGCGGCAGGGTGTCTACAACGGGCACTTCAAAGGCGCCCGGATTGGGCAGGTAAAAACCGGATGTGCGGTTAAAGACAAATGCGCCACACCAGCGATGGCGGACAAAATCGAGACTAAGGTCCAGCCGGCGGGAATATCCATACCGTTCCGGGTTATTCCGGGCCTCATTGGGCAGCAGGTAAAAACCAAGCCCCAGCCCATTATAGGCCACATGGCCGCCAAAGGTACTCAGCAGGTTTACGTTATAATTGATATCGGGGGCCTTACCCTGCCGGTGCACGATTGCCCACTGCTGGCTGATCCGGCCTAACCGGGTGCGCACCGTAAGCCCTTCTTTATTACCGGAAACGTAGTTGGTATCAAAAGGGGCCACAGCAGTGTGGGTACCCTGTGCCCGCAAAACCGGCGCACAAAGTACCCACAACAGTACGATCATAGACCTGTATAACCGGCCCAAGGAGCAACAAACTATGAGCTCATAGAAATAACGGGCGACAGGGACGACTAATCGAATCCGAATTTATCCATGCCCAGTCCTACCAGCTCAATCTTATTGATAACTGACTGGATAAAGAGAATGGAACTGATCAGGTTCTTCTTGTCTGCATAGGGGCCCAGATTACTTAGGCTAGCCTGGTTGGTCTTGGAAAGGTTATCTACCGCAGTGGTCATGCTGGTAAGCGCCTTTTCATTCAGCTGATTGGTAGGGATCTTAAGATCATTGGGGCTCTGGGGCTGCAGCTTCTCAAATGCGATGTAGGGCAGGATGCTGTACAGGCGGTTAAGCTTGGCAATATAGATCTCGCTCAGCTGCAGCTTATCCAGTTTTTCCAGGTCGCCGAGGTTATAGCTCACCGTGCTGGAATTGGCGGTAGTAGTGGCGTTCGTTTGAGCTGTGGCAGACAAGGCCCCCAGCAACAGCAAACCTGCTACAAAGAATACTTTCATGACATTAGGGTTTAGGTAGACATCAACAAACTAGCTCAAACTTACAGAAAAGTTCTGCTAGTCTTGCTTGAGCGACTCGTAATACTTCACCTTTTCCTGGTCATCCAGCGTCACGGATATGATATGGCATTTGTTCAGCGCATCCGGGTCTTTATTGATCTGATAGGCGCTGTCCATATGCGTCAGGGCCTCGCGGAGCAGTTCATTGCGGCGGGCCATGGTTTTCTCTATAAGAGAGGCATTATTGTAGGGGATGACATTGTAGAAATCGCCATGCAAGGCGGCCCAGTTATTAAACACAGCGCCCAGGTTGTAATAAGCCAGGTAATTTTTGCCATCCAGCGCTATGGCCTTCTTGTAATAGTCAACCGCTTCCTGCACTTCCGGCTCAAATACCGCAATAGCACTCTCCGTTTCTTTGACCATCTGGTAAATCTGCGGGCGGGTGAGCGTGCTTTCTCCCTTCTTGAGCGAATCGATAAGGGCCTGTGCCTTGTCGCGGCTGGTATCGCTCTTACGCTTCATCACGCGGGCCATGCGGATGTTCATCTTCACATCATCGGGATTTTCGGCCAGTTCCTTTTTGAAACGGGGAATGGACTCATTCACCAGCTTGGGATGGAGGTAAACATCCATTTCCGCATCTCCGATCTCTTGATTGTCGGGGAAGAACTTCTGAGCACGATTCACAATGCTCAGAGCAGTCTCATAGTCGCCCATATCTGAATAGGCGCGGATGACAAAAGCCACTGCCTGAGAAAACTCCGACGACATCTTGGCACGGGTCTCCGGGTCTACGCCGCCCAGAGCCTTGTCAAAATTATCGGCAAACACCTTCAGCTCCTTTTGCGCCTCCAGGGTATCTGCATGCGTGCGCATACCCATCAGCAGCTTGGCATTCAGTATCTTAGGGGTTATCTTCTGCAATGCCATACCGGTAAGGGCAGACATGTACTCCAGGTTGCGGGCATAGACCAGTGCCTTTTGTAGATCTTCGCGCTGGATATTCTCTTTGCGGGCATGCTGGTCTATCTTATAGGCCTGGAGCTGCAGCAAGGGGAGATAATACTGCATCTTCATGTCCTTATAGGTGCCCTTGGGATCATTATCGGAAACGTACCTGAAGGAAGTAAAGCTTTTATCCGCCACCTCTGGCATTTTTGCAAATACCTCATCCAGTTTTTGCTGCACAAGCTTCTTCATTTCTTCCATACTACGCTTCACGCCCGTGGCAGGGTCTACAGCATCTACCCTGCTATTTTGCTGCACGATCTCCATGAGCGTGGCATAATAGTAATAGTGCGCCTTGACAATGTCCGTCTCTGCCAGCAGGGAAGGACTGGCCAGCGCCAGTTCCAGGTTCTGGCGCGCCTGGGTGTAATTCTTGTCATTAAACTCTATGACACCGGTAGTGACGTATTTCTTCTGCGCTTGCAAAGGCAGGGCCAGTATAGCAAGCGACAGGGCAAAGAAAAAGCTTTTCATATCTGTGAGATAACGCTGTGACAGTATATTCAGTATACCCGGAGGGTCTGTGGTCGTATTAAGGGATTAATCTTCGGCACTCTCCTCGCCCTCGTCTCCTTCTTCCGGCAGGTCATTGTTTTCCTGCTCAGCCAGCTTGGCCATAGCCGCAATGGCATCTCCGTCCCGCAAGCGAATGAGGCGCACACCCTGTGTGGCACGGCCGGCCTGGCGGATACTCTCCACCGGCATGCGAATAGCGATGCCTTCTGTGGTGATAATCATCAGGTCATTCGTATCATTGACTTCCGCAATACCAATGAGGTTTCCGGTCTTGGGCGTAATGCTGATGGTTTTGACCCCTTTACCGCCCCGGTTGGTGATGCGGTAGTCTTCCAGGCTGCTACGTTTGCCGAAACCATTTGCTGAAAGAACGAGTAGCTGTGTATTGGGTTGTTTCACAACAACCATGCCAACTACTTCATCATCGCTGGCCTGCAGGCGCACACCGCGCACGCCGGAAGCGTTGCGCCCCATATCCCGCACCGTGCTGGCCGGGAAGCGGATGGCCGCTCCGTATTTGGTGGCTACCACCACTTCGCAGCTGTCATCCAGCAACGAAGCATTGATCAGGCGATCTCCTTCGTTGATGTTGATGGCAATGATACCGTTGGCGCGCGGACGGCTGTAGGCTTCCATCAGGGTACGCTTCACAGTACCCTGTGCCGTCACCATGAGGATGGAGTTCTTGTTGAGGAACTCAGAGTCATTCAGGTTCTGGACATTGATAAAGGCCTTGATCTTGTCGTCGCGCTCTATCTGGATGAGGTTCTGAATGGCACGGCCTTTGGTAGCGCGGCCGCCTTCCGGTATCTCATATGCCTTGAGCCAATAGCACTTACCTTTCTCCGTGAAGAACAACAGGTAGTTATGGGTGCTGGCGATGAACAGGTGCTCTACAAAGTCCTCCTCCTTGGTACCCGCACCCTTGCTGCCTACCCCGCCCCGGTTCTGGCGACGGTAGCCTTTGAGCGGCGTGCGTTTGATATACCCCTGGTGACTGACGGTAATGACCACATCTTCCACCGCGATCATATCCTCTACGGAGAAATCCTCTGCGCTGTGTACAATCTGGGTGCGGCGCTCGTCTCCATACTTGGCGCTCATTTCGCGCAGTTCGTCCTTGATGATATTCATCCGAAGCTCCTCCTTGGCCAGCACTTCTTCCAGCCAGGCGATCTTCTTCATGATCTCCTCATACTCGTTCCTCACCTTGGCAATCTCCAGGCTGGTGAGGCGCTGCAAACGCATGTCCAGGATGGCCTTGGCCTGGATCTCGCTCAGCTTGAATTCGCGCATCAGTCCTTCACGGGCTACATCTGCATTGGCAGAGGAGCGGATGAGCTTGATCACCGCATCGAGGTTATCCAGCGCAATGATAAGACCCTCCAGGATATGAGCACGCTGGCGGGCCTGCTCCAGGTCAAACTGGGTGCGGCGAATCACTACCTCATGGCGATGCTCCACATAGTGGTAGATCATATCCTTGAGGTTCAGGATCTCCGGACGGCCTTTGACCAGCGCCACATTATTGACACTGAAGCTCGTTTGCATGGCCGTCATTTTGTACAGGTGGTTCAGCACCACTTTAGGTACGGCATCGCGTTTGATCTCGATCACCAGGCGAATACCGTCGCGGTCACTTTCGTCCCTGATCTCGGCAATACCTTCCAGTTTCTTTTCATTGACCAGCTGGGCCATCTTCTCGTGCAGGTTGGCCTTGTTCACCATATAAGGCACCTCGGAAACGATGATACGCTCGCGCCCGTTCTTCTGGGTCTCAATATGCGCCAGAGCACGCAAGACCACACGGCCGCGGCCGGTCTCAAAAGCATCCCTCACCCCCTGGTAACCATAAATGATACCGCCTGTGGGAAAATCAGGAGCCTTGATATACTGCATCAGCTCCGTCACCGTAATATCCCGGTTATCTATATAAGCTATGATGCCGGCTATGATCTCTTTGAGATTGTGCGGGGCCATATTGGTGGCCATACCCACCGCAATACCGCTGGCGCCGTTCAACAGCAGGTGAGGTATCTTGGCCGGCATCACCGACGGTTCTTTGAGCGAATCGTCAAAGTTGTTGGTGAAGTCTACCGTGTTCTTGTCCAGGTCGGCCAGAAGTTCCTCTGCAATGGAGCGCAGACGAGCCTCGGTATACCGCATGGCCGCAGGATTATCCCCATCAATGGAACCGAAGTTCCCCTGTCCGTCTACCAAAGGATAACGCAGGCTCCATTCCTGTGCCAGACGCACCATCGTGTCATATACAGCCGTATCTCCGTGAGGGTGGTATTTACCCAGTACTTCCCCTACGATACGGGCGCTCTTTTTATAAGGACGGTTACTGGCCAGTCCCAGCTCACTCATCCCATACAATACACGGCGGTGTACAGGCTTCAGGCCATCCCGCACATCCGGCAGGGCGCGCGCCACAATGACCGACATGCTATAGTCAATGTATGCGGCCCGCATCTCATCTTCTATCCCGCGTAACGTTATTTTTTCGTTAGACATACTTTTTATTCTATACCCGACATCTGCTCAATAGCGGCAGCGTAAGAATCCTCTAGCTCATACGCCGAACCGCAAATTTAACATAAAGCAAGGCACGGCGCACGTCTTTTATGCCCCGGAAGCGCCGGGACAAACACAATGTGGAAAGTTTTCGCACCAGGTGATCAGGCACTTCGCCAAAGCAGGGACCCATCTCCATAGCTCAGGAAACGGTATCCATGCGCCAGGGCATGTGCATACAGGCGCCGCCAGTCTTCCCCCACCCATGCCGCGATCAGCAATAAAAGCGTACTGCCCGGCTGATGAAAGTTGGTAAACAGCCCCTCTGCCATGCGCGGCCTATACCCGGGGGCGATCAGGATCTGCGTGCTGCCTGTCAGGCGGTCCAGCTTGCGGGCATCCAGGTATGCCAGCAGTGCCCCGGCGGCTTCCTGGCGGCCCAAATGGGCAGGTTGGTCATATGCCGCCCACTGTGGCCAGTGCAGGGTTTCCCCCAGAGTGCCTGCGGCAGCCTGGCAGCCTAGCCAGTAGAGGCTTTCCAGCGTGCGCAAGGTAGTAGTGCCCACGGCTACCACGGGACCTGTATGCGTGGCCAGTTGCTGCAGGCTGGCCCTGTCCACGCTAAACACTTCGGTGTGCATGGGATGCCCGGCCAGCTCTTCGCTTTTCACCGGCAAGAATGTACCTGCTCCCACATGAAGCGTCAGCGGGCAGCGCTGCACTCCTTTGTCTGCCAGCGCCTGCAACGCGGCAGGGGTAAAATGCAGGCCCGCAGTTGGGGCCGCCACACTTCCGGCCACCTGAGCAAACACGGTCTGGTAGGCTTGTGCATCACCGGCTTCCGGGGCACGGTTCAGGTAAGGCGGGAGGGGCAGCTGGCCCAGCCGGGCCAGCACCTCACCAAAGGACAGTTGGTCGGGTGTCCATTCAAAGCGCACTCTGTGCACATTGCCTTGTGGGGCCACGTAAGTGGCGGCCAGCTTTCCGCCGGGCCATTCTACGACAAGGGGCTTGCCTTTCCAGCGCTTGAGATTGCCCACCAGGCAGTGCCATTCGCACGGACCCGGATATGCCAGCACCTGCTCGGCAGGTGCGGAAGCAGGCTCCAGGCACAAGATCTCTATGCGGGCGCAGGTATGAGTAAGCATATGGAGCCGCGCCGGGATGACCCGGCTGTCGTTATAGACAAGCAGGCTATCGGAGGGCAACAGGGAGGGCACCTCTGCAAACAGGTGGTCGGAGATACGTCCGTCCCGGTACTGGAGCAATTTACCACCGCCCCGCTCTGCCAACGGATACCGGGCAATGCGGTCGGCAGGGAGGTCATAGGTATAATCGGCAATGCGGAGGTGCGGGAT
Source organism: Bacteroidota bacterium (assembly GCA_019638695.1). GTDB lineage: Bacteria > Bacteroidota > Bacteroidia > J057 > JAJTIE01 > JAHBTG01. The sequence continues at coordinate 31,291 of JAHBTG010000030.1, forward strand.
GGGCATTCCGCAAAAGTACGCAGCCGGTACCGGAACGCACCGTTTCCATGCAGCTTTTACGGCGCCTACCGGCAACCGGCGGGGGTATCTAGTTTCTTAGCGGCTTCCCGGTATTGAGCATATGCTGGATACGCTCCAGGGTTTTGCGCTCGCCCAGCAAGCTGAGGAAAGCCTGCCGCTCCAGGTCCAGCAGGTATTGCTCGCTCACCCGCCCGGGTTGGGAGAGGTCTCCGCCGCACATGACATAAGCCACCTTTTCGGCAATCAGCTTGTCATGCGCAGAAGCATATCCGGCATAGTGCATCTGGTGGATGGCGGCATAGGTAGCGCCGAGTCCACCCCGCCCCAGCGCCCGGATATCGGTGCGGGGGATGGGCTGGGTATAGCCGGCATCGGCCAGTTCCCGGCACAGGCGCGCGGCATCGGCTATCTGGCGGCGCTTGCTCAGGGTTACCTGGTCGCGCCCGCGGCGCAGCAGTCCCATAGCATATCCTTCGGGCCCGGAAGTGGAGACCTTTGCCTGGGCGATAGCCATGAGGTAATGCGTGAAGGCATTGAATTCCACATCTCCTTCGCGGTATTCGTCGCTCATGCGTACGGTCAGCTCTTTAGTGCCCCCTCCGCCAGGGATAAGGCCCACCCCTACTTCTACCAGTCCCATATAGGTCTCGGCAGCCACCATGGCGGCATCGGCATGCAGGGTGAGTTCGCACCCGCCTCCCAAGGCAAGCCCATGCGGCGCGACCACCACGGGTATGCTGCTGTAGCGGGCACGCATCGTGGTACGCTGGAAATACCGCACTGCAAAATCCAGCTCATCCCACTCCTGTTCCACGGCCATCATAAACACCATGGCCAGGTTGGCGCCGGCCGAGAAATGCTCGCCCTGGTTGCCGATGACAAGGCCACGGTAGCCCTGCTCGGCCATATCTATGGCACGATGGATGCCCCCCAACACATCTGAGCCCAGGGTATTCATTTTGCTATGGAACTCCACGCACAAGATGCCGTCTCCCAGGTGGAAGATGCTGCTGCCGACGTTGCTCCACAGGACATGGCTCTGGCGAAGATTATCCAGGGTAATATACTCGTCTGCACCGGGAATGGGCAGGTAGCTTTTAGTGGCGGGATCATAGAACAGGCGCTTGCCCTGTTCGATCTTGTAGAAAGTGGTGTGTCCGGCGGCCAGCATCTCATCCACCCAGGCAGCCGGCGCATACCCCATGGCTTTGGCAGCCTCGGCGGCACGGGCTACCCCCAGGATATCCCATTTCTCAAAAGCGCCATGTCCCCAGCCAAAACCGGCCTTGATGCCTTCGTCTATCTGATAGAGATGATCTGCAATCTCAGGCACCCGGTGACTTACATAAGCAAAGATGCCGAAGAACAGCTCTTGCAGAAAACGGGCATGGGAGTCTTCACCTTTGGCTATGAGCCTGAGGCGGGCGGGCACCTCTTCCACGGTCTTGAGCTGGCTCAGGGTGGCCGAAGCGGGCTTTTGCTGCGGGCCGAAGGTGCGGGTCTTAAGGTCCAGGCTCAGGATCTCGGATTTGCCATCTGCGCTCTTGGCTTTCTGGTAAAAGCCTTTGCCGGACTTATCTCCCCAATACTGGTTATCTACCATCCATTGCACATATTCGGGCAACGCAAACACGGCCCGGGCTTCATCCTGCGGGCAGTTCTGGGCAATACCTGCAGCCACTTTGGCGGCGGTATCCAGTCCCACCAGGTCGCAGGTGCGGAAGGTGGCGCTCTTGGGGTGGCCGATCAACGGGCCGGTAAGCCGGTCTACTTCTTCTACCCGCAAGCCATATTTTTCTACCAGGTGAAAGGTATGGCAAATGGCATAGATCCCTACCCTGTTGGCGATGAACGCTGGAGTGTCCTTGCACAGTACGGTTCGTTTGCCCAGGAAACGGTCGCCATAGTGCATCAGGAAATCCACCACGTCGGGGGCTGTGTCTTCTGCAGGAATGATCTCCAGCAGCTCCAGGTAGCGGGGGGGATTGAAGAAATGGGTGCCGCAGAAGTGCCTGCGAAAATCATCCGAACGGCCCTGTGCCAGCATGTGCATGGGTATGCCGCTGGTATTTGTGGTGATAAGGCTGCCGGGCTTGCGGTATTGCTCCAGCTGGGTATACAGGTTTTGTTTGATATCCAGCCGCTCTACAACTACCTCCACCACCCAATCGCAATCTGTAATGCGGGCAAGGTCATCCGAGAAATTGCCCAGGGAGACGCGCCTGGCTACGTCTACAGTGTAGACAGGACTGGGATTGCTCTTGAGGGCATCCTGAAACAACTGGGTAACGATACGATTCCGGAAGGCGGGGCTTTGCTCGGTAAGGCCTTTCCGGGTTTCTTCGGGCAGTAGTTCGCGGGGCACCATATCGAGCAGCAATACCTCTACTCCGGCGTTGGCCAGGTGCAGGGCTATGCGGCTACCCATGATACCGGCGCCCAGCACGGCTGCCTTGTGGATATGTCTGGACGAATGTGGCATGGTCTCTGGAACAAACATTGGGCTGAAAATTACAGAAACAACTGTAAGCGCAATCAAAGCATTCCCCAAAAAAGTGAAGATACCCAGAAAGCGATGGGGACACTTGCACGATAACCCGCTACCTGTTACCTTTGCACCACTCTTTGAAAATCCGGGGGATTAGCTCAGCTGGCTAGAGCGCTTGC
>JAHBTG010000031.1 GCA_019638695.1 Bacteroidota bacterium
TCCTGGCTAAAGGATGATACACCCTGCACTCACAAGACAGGCGCCGCGTGAAAGCGTGGAATGGGTTTTTTGTATAAATCGCAGGTATATTTTGCCAAAAAAACAGTTGTAAGCCTGGATAACTGTTTTTTTGGCGAATGAACTTTAGAAGCATCTGCAAAGGTTAGCCATAAAAAGCTGTATATTTGCACCCGCAAAGCTAATCCTTATCTCATGGCCGTATTTGAACTGGTAATGCCCAAAATGGGCGAGAGCATCATGGAAGCCACTATCATCAGCTGGAGCAAGCAGGTGGGTGACGCTATTGACCAAGATGAAACCGTGCTGGAGATTGCTACAGACAAGGTAGACAGCGAAGTACCCAGTCCTGTAGAAGGTAAACTGGTAGAGATCCTGTTCAAGGACGGGGATGTGGTACCTGTGGGACAGGTGGTGGCCCGCATAGAAACGGCAGCGGCCGGCGGGGGCTCCGCTCCTGCAGTGGCGCCTGCCACCCCGGTAGCAGTTCCTGCGGCTGCGGAACGCGGCACGGTAGCCCAGGTGGCGGCCCAGACGACGGCCAGTCCCGTGGCAGCGGCTGTGCTGAGCGCGCCTGCAGATGACCGTTTCTACAGCCCGCTGGTGATGAGCATTGCCCGTGAAGAGAAGATTTCGCAGGACGAACTGAACCGTATCCCCGGCACCGGCCGCGAGGGCCGGGTGACCAAACAGGATATTCTGGCCTATGTCAGTAACCGCCAGAAGGGCGGCGTTTCTGCCCCGCCTTCCGTACATAGTAACGGAAAAGCCCCGGCCGCTGCACCTGTTGCCGGCGGTTTTCATATCCCGCAAAAGACGTTCAGCTTCAATGGCGAGTATGAGATCCTGGAGATGGACCGCATGCGCAAGATGATTGCGGAGAACATGGTCTACTCCAAGCACGTATCTCCCCACGTCACCTCCTTCGTGGAGGCTGATGTGACCAATATCGTCCTGTGGCGGGAGAAGAACAAGAAGGCATTTGAGCAAAAGTACAAGCAGAAGATCACCTTTACACCTATCTTCATGGAAGCCGTGGCTAAGACCCTGCGCGATTTCCCCATGGTCAATATCAGCGTGGACGGCGACCGTATTCTGGTAAAGAAGGACATCAATATAGGTATGGCGGCTGCCCTGCCCAGCGGCAACCTCATTGTGCCGGTGATCAAGAACGCAGACCGTCTCAACCTGGCCGGTCTGGCCGCTGTGGTCAATGACCTCACAGACCGTGCGCGGGCCAATAAGCTGAAGCCCGAGGAGATCCAGGATGGCACCTATACCCTGAGCAATGTGGGCACCTTTGGCAATGTGATGGGTACGCCCATTATTCCGCAGCCGCAGGTGGCGGTGCTGGCAGTGGGTGCCATCAAGAAAAAACCTGCTGTCATTGAAACGCCAGCCGGAGACCTTATCGGCATTCGTCACATGATGTTCCTGAGCCACAGCTATGACCACCGGGTGGTAGACGGCTCATTGGGCGGCATGTTTGTGCGCAAAGTGGCGGATTACCTGGAGGCTTTTGACCCTAACCGCGAAGTATAGGCATTTACCGGGGTGCGGCTGGCAGAGGTTAGTCCGCCGTTCGGAATACTTCTTTTCCTTTAGCTTGCGTTAGCAGGAGAAATACGTTGAGTGGTTATGAATAGAAATACCCGTATGTGGCTGGGTTTGCTGGGAGCGTTGCTGTGGCTGGTGCTGGCCACGGATGTGTGTGCCCAGGCAACCGAAGATAAGCCCGGTAAGAAAAAACGCCGCAGGAAAAAGACGGAAAAACCCCGGTTGGAACTGGTAAACCCTGCGCAAGCGGCAGAGCTGCGCCGCAAACGGCAGGAAGATAGCCTGGCTGTCACGGTAACGTACACGCCGGATACCACTCAAACGATACCTGCGGCTGCTGGCCCGCGCATGGTCATGGAAACGGAAACGTATGGCTTTGGCCAGGTGCACCAGGGGGTGCCTGTGCAGTATAGTTTCCGGTTCCGCAATACCGGCACGGCTCCGCTCAGACTGCTGGAAGTAACGCCCAGTTGCGGCTGCACCGCTACCGACTGGCCCAAAGACCCCGTGCCCCCGGGCGGAGAGGGAGAGATCGTGGTGTCCTTTAATACAGTAGGCAAGCTGGGCCCTCAGATGAAGCACATATTTGTGCGCTATAATGCGCAGGCCGGTGACCCTGAAGAAGCTGAAGAGGCGGGCCGTATCATGCTGATACTCAGGGGAGAAGTAACGGGCTTGCCAGGGCCGCCGTCCCAGCCCGATCAGGAGTAAGGGTTGTGGTGCCGTGTTTCCGGCTGTTAAGAAAGGCCCCTGCCGGGTAGCTTGGCGCGGACGATGCGCACCACTTCATTCAGGCTGGGAATCAGCCGCCAGTACAGGACCGGTACTCCTGCCAGCAGGCAGAAGCTGAGGCTTCTCAGGAAAGCACCTTCCCATAAGCCTACATCAGGAAGCTGGCGGCACAGGAAAAAAGCAGCCGCCAATACGACCGCTACGGCGCCATGCCGCCAGTGGAAGGGTTGCAGGGCATATAACCGCCAGAGGATTGCCCATTTGGCCAGGTTAAACAGGAGCGTACTCAGGGCACTGGCCACGGCCGCACCCATTAGCCCGTGCTCAGGGATCAGAAGGTAATTAAGCCCTATAGCCAGCGGTACGAGCAGTATATTACACACCGTGTCCCACAGGTAATGAGGCGAGGTATGCAGGATCAGGTGATTTGCCCCAAAAGCTACGTTTATAGCTGCATTCAGGCCCAAGGGAATGAATAGGCTGAAATAAGAGGCATACACCGGTTTGCCCATGTGTATATAGAGGGCTTCTACCAGGGGTGCATTTAACCAGATGAGCCCCATCAAACCCAGGGCCGAGAAAATACCCATCAGGCTGGTCCTTTCATAGAGCGTGCTGATATGCACCCGGTCCTCCCGCACCCATGCCTGCGCCAGCAGAGGCTGCACTATGCGCCCCAGTGCACGGCCCGGCACTGAAAGAACGGTTGCCATGTTGTTATAAATACTGTAGAAAGTAATGTAGCCTACCCCCATAAGGGCTGTGATCATCAGGGTGTCTATGATAATGACGATATAGAAACTGATGGCCGTAGTCAGGTTCATAATGGCAAACCGCACCAGTAGTTTGCGCCCGGGTGCCCGGGTGCTTTCCTGGGGGACCACGAGACGGCTTACAGGCACGCTGACTGCCAGCAGGGTCAGCAACAGTGCAATACCCAGGTGGAATACCATGTAGAGGTAAAAGAATCCCCAGTAATCCAGCCATCCCAGTCCCAGCAGTATTATACCGAGCAGGGTGAGCAGGCGCAACAAAACTTCCTTGAGGAAAAGGGTGAAGGTAGTGCGCAATGCAGTGGTGAGCACGGCTTCAAAGAAGAGAAACACGGCCATGCTCATAAAAAACGGGATAATCTCCAGGTAGTGTTCCGGGAACACCGGCGATTTTTCCTGGTAGATGGCTGTCAGCAGCGGACGACACAGTACATACGTCACCGTGAACAGGGTGATGGACAGCAACAGTACTTTAAGCAGGAAACGATAGGTCTGCCGGGCGGCTGCCCCGGTTTGTGGCAGAAAGCGTATAAATGTAGCGGGCAGACCCATCGAGGCCAGCATGGATAATAAAAGCGTCAGCTGTGTGGTGAGGATGATAAAGCCCTGTTCCTGTTCGTCCATGAACCGGGGCATGAGCAGCATCACGTTCACAGCCCCCAATCCTATGCCTATATAGGAGAAAAGTGCGTTCCAGATCGCTTGGCGGCGGATAATACCCATAATGCGGCTTAGAGAGGCAAGATACGACAAGACCGGTTTGCGTTCCGGCATTTGTCAGCATCATTGATGTATATTGAGCCCGTTAATCCTCATGCTATGTCTACACAAACGATAGCCGTTGATAGCCTGGCCATTGCCGGCAGCGGCACTATGGGCCAGGGCATTGCCATAGTAGCAGCCCAGAGCGGCCTCCAGGTAATGCTCTATGACCTGGGACAGGCCCAGCTGGACACTGCCCGGCAGCGGATAGAACGGTTCACCCAGTCTGGCGTGGACAAAGGCAAGACCACTCCTGAAGCGCGCCGGCAAGTGCTGGATCGCATAGGCTATACCAGCCGCCTGGACGATCTGAAGGCTCCCCTGGTGCTGGAAGCTATTCCGGAACAACTGGAATTGAAGCAGGCCTTCTTTGCGCATATGGAGCAGATCAACCCTGCACATACCATCCTGGCTACCAATACCAGCAGCATCCCCGTCACCCAGATAGCTGCAGGCCTGCAGCACCCGGAGCGGGTGGCCGGTCTGCATTTTTTTAACCCTGCCCCCCTGATGAAGCTGGTAGAGGTCATCTCTGCTGAAAGCACGGACCCTGCCGTCATAGACGCCCTGCTGGCATTGTGCGCCCGCCTGGGTAAGACCGCCGCCGTGGTCAAAGATACCCCGGGCTTTATTGTGAACCGCGTAGCCCGCCATTATTACCTGGAGAGCCTGCACCTGTTACAGGAGGGCGTGGCTAACCATGAAACCATAGATGCCCTTATGGAGAATGCAGGATTCCGCATGGGCCCGTTTCGTTTGATGGACCTTATTGGTGTGGATACCAACCATAGTGTCACCCAGAGCATGTATGCACAGTTCTTCCAGGAACCCCGCTTTCGCCCCAGCCGCATTCAGCAGAAAAAGGTGGAAGCCGGCCACTGGGGGCAGAAGAGCGGCCGCGGGTTTTATACCTATGAGAAGAAGTAGCGCTCACCGGTGAGCATCACTTATTGAAGCAGCCTGTGCCGCTCCCGGCGCGCCGCATCCCATACTTCCCGGGCTGCGCTCAGGTTCATGAGGATAATCAATCCCCCCACAGCCACATCCGGCCATATGCCGGCGTAGAAGTAAGTGACTCCCCCGGCGGCCATGATGGTGATATTGGCCAGGGCGTCGTTCCGGGCTGCCAGGTAGGCGGCTTTGCTGAGGCTGCCCGAGGCCGGATCCCTGTGGCGAGAAATGAGCACTGCGCAGAACACGTTTACTATCAGTGCCCCGCAGGCGGCCAGTGCCATCGGTAGCGCATCCGGTGCAACGCTGCTGTGTATCTTTTCATACACCCCATACACGGCGCCCCCCACCGGTATCAGTAACGATAAGGCCAGTGTGGAACCTATACGGGCCCGCCAGGCGGCTGTAAGGTGCAAGGCCAGGTATATCAGCAGGTTAACGGAGAAGTCTTCCAGGAAATCGATGCTGTCTGCCATCAGGGCCACAGAGCCTGTTTGCAACGCAGCAAAAGCTTCTACCAGGAAATACAGCCCGTTGAGAATGGCTATGATCACAACCGTCCGTGCAAAAGAAAACTTCCCGGGGGCCGGTTGCATAGCAGGATGGATTAGCCGTTCTTGGGTAACGGAAAGACTAGTCTTTCCATTCTTTCATCAGCTTTTCCAGCTGCATGGGGTTGTAGCCGCCCCGTTCGGCAGGTTTATATACCTCAAAGGTTTTTTGAGACATAGCCTGCGGAAAGCGGTTGTTCTCGCGGTTGACGTCCGGCACTTCCAGGTGGGGATCCAGTTGCACCGCCTGCAGTTCCTTGTCCAGTACCAGCGCTTTGCTGACGCTGTAGTTATTGTAGCGCCAGATCTCGGCAGGGATGCGCAGCTCTTCGGTGCTGCCGTCGGTATACTCCAGCTGAATGATCAGCGGCATAGGCATGCCCCCACGGTTGCGGAAGTTGAGCTGGTAAAAGAACTCGTCCTTGTCCAGCACGGCAGCTTCCTCTGCGGTCAGGCTTTCGCGGAAGCGGTTGTACACGCGGAGGTCATACTTGGTGACTGCATACTTGTCATAACGGTCATAGAAGTCCAGGATGGAAGGATCCCGGTCGGCATAGACTTCTTTCACATCCGTGCGGTTGCGGATGCTGGAGATATTGCGGGCGCGCTGCTCCTCCTGCGATTGTGCATAGGTCTTGTTCTCGGTGGGGTTTTGCCTGTCCAGTGCAAACTGCGTCACGTTTTCCAGGGCAATATCCACAGGATCTGCGCCAAAGAACCAGCCGCGCCAGAACCATCCCAGGTCCACAGCGCTGGCATCTTCCATTGTACGGAAGAAATCTGCCGGCATAGGGTGTTTGAAGGCCCAGCGCTGGCAGTAGGTTTTGAAGGCGAAGTCGAAAAGCTGGCGGCCCATGATGGTTTCGCGCAGCAGGTTGAGCCCGGCGGACACTTTGCCATATTGCGTGGCGCCAAACTGGCTGATCTCGTCGCTGTGCATGCAGATGGTTTCGCCATGGTCCGCCCGCAGGAAATCCTCGATGCTCAGGGCCGGCCCGCGGCGGCTGCCATAGTCGCGCGTCCATTCCTGCTCGGTGAGGTATTGTACAAAGGAGTTGAAGCCTTCGTCCTGCCAGGTGCTGTTGCGCTCGTCGCTGTTGATGAGCATAGGGAAGAAGTTGTGCCCCACTTCGTGGATGACTACCGAAATGAGCCCTTTCTTCTGTTGCTCGGTATACGTGCCGTCGGCTTCCGGGCGGGGGCCGTTAAAGACGATCATGGGGTATTCCATACCGCCCACCGGGCCGTTGACAGAGATCATGCTGGGCCATGGAAAGTCCACGGTGTATTTGCTGTAGGTCTTCACCGTATGGGCCACCGCTTTGGTGGAGTACATTTCCCACAGCGGGTTGCCTTCGTTGGGGTAGAAGCTCTGGCACATGACCGTGCGACCGTTGAGGTCCAGGGCCATGGCATCCCAGATGAACTTGCGGCTGGCGGCCCAGGCGAAGTCCCGCACGCGCTCGGCCTTGTATCGCCAGGTTTGGGTGGCGGCGCTGCGGCTCTTTTCGTTGTCCTTGGCTTCCTGTGGGGTGATGATGAGCACCGGCTGCTTTTGTTCCGAGCGGGCTTTCTTCCAACGTTCCTGCTGGGCCGGCGTAAGCACCTGGGTCGGGTTGGTGAGTTCTCCCGTGGCGGCCACGGGGAAATCCGCCGGTACGGTGATGCTCACCTCAAAGTTGCCAAAAGGCAGGCTGAACTCCCCGCGCTCCAGGAACTGTTTGTTGTTCCAGCCCTGGGCATCGTTGTAGACACACATGCGCGGATACCAGTGCGCCAGTTCGTACAGGCGGTTGTCGTCTTTGGGAAAATATTCGAAGCCCGTGCGGGTGCCGCGTTTGGCATGGTCCTGCACCTGGTATTCCCATTGGATGGAGAATGCTACCTTGCCGCCCTTGGCAGCCAGCGGTGCAGGCAGGTCTATCCGCATCTGCGAATAGTTGATGGTATAGGGCAAAGCGTTGCCTTTGGCGTCTTTGACCGCCTGGATGCGGTATCCGCCCGGGAAATGCGCGGTGTAATCCCGGCTCACCCATTCCTGCACGGTCTGGTCCCTGAACTGGGTACTTTCCGTGACTTGCTGGATGCCTTTGGGGTCCAGCAGGTTCTGGTCCAGCTGCACCCACAGGTAAGTCAGCACATCCGGACTGTTATTCGTATAGGTGATGACCTCGGAACCCGTGATGCGCTGCGTGGCGTCGTCCAGGCGAACATCTATCTTGTAATCAGCCGTGTTTTGCCAGTATTCCGGCCCAGGCGCGCCGCTGGCCGTGCGGTAGCTGTTGGGCCCGGGCAGCAGGTCGTCTATAGGGCGGAACATGCTGTTGCGGGGGTCATGCTTTTTGTCCTGTGCAAAAGACGATCCGCCCAGGAACAGGCACAGAAATACGAGAGGCAGTATGCGCATGGGAGTTAGCATCTTATTAAAAGAATCGCCCAAAGTAGCCATTTTTGCCATTGACCCCAAGCCACCCTGCGCTAAAATGATGAGCGGGCGCCAAAGATGCTTCCCCCATTCCGCTTTCCTGTAATTTAGACGCATCAAAGCCTGATGATAATGAGAATCGTTTGTTTATTGATCATAGGCCTGCTGGGATTTCCCCCTGCAGGCGTGCTGGCCCAGGACAAGTTACTGACACTGGAAGACGCCTCCGGCTGGAGCCTGTACCCGCGCGGCATGGCCCAGCTGGCCTGGGTGCCCGGCGGCGGGGCGCGCTACAGCTACCGGGAGGGACAGGAACATCTCGTGATAGACGCCGCTACGGCCAAAGAAGTGCATCGCCTGCGTACCATAGACCTGAACAAGGCGCTGGCGGCGCTTGGCAAGACCGCCGTGACCAACCTTCCCGGTCTGAGCTGGAACCCGGACGGCAGCCTGCGCTTTGTGGCCAATGGCGAGCTTTTCCGCTATGACCTCAAAACCGGGCAGGCCCGGTTCGTCAACACCTATCCCAGGGACGCCGCCCATCTGGACCTGGAACCGAACGCCCTCAGCCTGGCCTATACCCGCGGGCACAATCTGTACATTTCCGAAGGGGGTGTGGAGAAAGACATCAGCCAGAATACCGACCCGCAGGTGAAGTATGGCGAGGCCGCACACCGCCAGGAATTCGGCATCACCAAAGGTACCTTCTGGAGCCCGCAGGGCACTGCGCTGGCGTTTTACCGCATGGATGAAACCCCCGTATCGGACATTCCCCTGCTGGATATCACCTCCACACCCGTACAGGATCACCCCTTCAAATACCCGATGGCAGGACAGGCCACGCACCTGGTGACCGTGGGGGTCTATCACCTCAAGAGCGGGGAGCGCGTTTACCTGGAAACCGGCGACCCTAAGGATACCTACCTCACCAACCTCACCTGGAGCCCGGACGAACAAAGTATTTACCTGGCCCTGCTCAACCGCGACCAGAACCATATGCGCCTGGTGCAGTATGATGCCCGCACCGGCAAGCCCCTTCGCACCCTGTTCGAGGAGCGGGACAGCAGCTACGTGGAGCCCCAGCACGGCCTGGATTTTCTGCCGGGCAAAGGAGACCATTTCCTCTGGCAGAGCCGTCGCGACGGCTGGAACCACCTGTACCTCTACCGTACCGACGGTACACTGGTGCGCCAGCTCACCCACGGCCAGTGGGAAGTAACCGATTTCCTCGGCTTTTCGCCCGATGGGGAGTATGCCTATTATACCGGCACACAGGAAAGTCCGCTGGAACGCCACCTGTACCGGGTGCCCGTCAGCGGTAAAGCGGCCCGACATGAAAGCAGCGTATGGGAAGCCACCCGTCTCACCACCCACCACGGTACGCACACCACCCAGCTGAGTCCCGACGGCAAATACCTGCTGGATACCTGGACGGGCCTCAATGAGCCCGGTAAAACCCTGCTGCGCCTGAGCAATGGCAAAGAAGTAAAGGTGCTGCATACCACGGAAAATCCGCTCAAAGGCTTTGCCCCGGTGGAGATCTCCCTGCAGACCCTGCGGGCGCCCGACGGCAGCCTGCGGTATACCCGCACCCTTTTCCCCCCCGGTTTTGACAACAGCAAACGCTATCCCGTGCTGGTATACACCTATGGCGGTCCGCACGCCCAGATGGTCACCCACAGCTGGCTGGGCGGTGCCAGTCTTTTCCTCTATTACCTGGCACAGCAGGGATATGTAGTCTTCACCTTAGACGGGCGGGGCAGTTCCTACCGGGGCAAAGCCTTTGAGCAGGTTACGTTCCGCCGGTTGGGTGTAGCTGCGCGCGAAGACCAGCTGCTGGGGGTGCAGCACCTCAAATCCCAGCCCTGGGCAGACAGCACCCGTATAGGCGTGCACGGCTGGAGCTTTGGCGGGTTCCTCACGGCTAGCCTGCTCCTCCATCATCCCGGGGTATTCAGGTGCGGCATTGCCGGTGCGCCCGTTACAGACTGGAAATACTACGAGATTATGTATACCGAGCGGTATATGGATACGCCGCAAGCCAACCCGCAGGGATATGCACAGAGCAGCTTGCCGGAAGCTGCCCGAAACCTTAAAGACCGCCTGCTGGTGATACACGGCACCGCAGACGATGTGGTGGTGTGGCAGCATACCCTTAGCCTCATGGACGCCTGCATCAAGGCCGGTACCTTGCCGGATTATTTTGTCTACCCGGGCCATGACCACCATGTGCGGGGCGCAGACCGCCTGCACCTGCATAAGTATATGGCCCGTTACCTGGACGAACACCTGAAGCGATAACTTGCTATTGCCCCCTGTTTCACTTTTTCCGAAAAAATCCATGCGTTTACGCTTTCCGGCACTGCTATTCCTGTTACCCCTGGCCTTCTTGTCCTGCACAGATGACCTGTCCCTGCCTGAGGATGAACCCACAGACGGCCTGCCTCAGGTGAAACTGGACATCAAACGCTATGAGCTGATGATGCAGGAGGTAAGCGAAGGCATGGACAAGGGCGGGGACTGCCGCAAACTGGCCCAGGAGCGTTTTGGCGATAAGGAAGCCCTTATCTTTTCCAACTGGATGATGCGCGGATTGGTACCTCCGGAGGCGATAGACTCGCTCTTCCGGGCCAATCATGCTAAGGCCGAGCGCGATATGGTGACGGATATCTGTTTCATAGCCGAGAACGCCGCTAACCGTATGCTGGTAGACAGCCTGGTCGCCCGCCGCCCGGCAGACTGGCCGCTGGAAGCGCGGCTTACCCCCATGTTCCGCCGTTTCCGGCATTTTTTCCCCGACCATAAGATCCCTCTCATCCGCACCGCAGTAGCCGGTCATGACCCCCGCATGGGTCCCGAGGATTTTTACCCTGCAGATGAAGTGCTGCTTAGCCAGGACTGGCTGTTTATCGGACTGGATTATTTTGCCGGGTCCGATTTTACCATCCTCCACCCCGGTATTCCCCGCTACATCCGCAAACGCTTTGACGACCAGTACCTGGAGGTGCGCATTGCCCGGGCGCTCACCCCTATGGTGCAGCCCGACCTGCCCCGCACCCCGGACCCCAATCTGCTGGCATTTATGCTGCATGAAGGCATGAAGTATTATTTCATCGAACGCCTGCTGCCCCATGTGCCAGACAGTACCCGCATGCTGTGGAGCGGCGCCCAGCTGGCCTGGGCCGAGAAAAATGAAGCGGCCGTGTACAAGCTCATCCTGGGAGACCTCTATGCGTCTAAATACTCCCATATTTCCTATCTGCTGGAAGAGCGGCCTTTTGCCAAACCCGGCTGGGACCGCAATGCCCCTCCCCGCCTCGGCCATTACATCGGCTGGCGCATTATCCGCAAATATATGGAAAGCCACCCCCAGGTGCAGCTGCGAGACCTGCTCCGGCGCACAGACTGGCAGCGGATCCTGCAGGAAAGCGGATACAAACCGGTGGAGCCCAGCTAACATCCGTTGAGCCCTGCGTGCTCAACAGTAGGGGTCTCTTGTGTATTTTTGGGGCAGAAGACAACACTATCAACCCTTAATTCCGCATGCACTACTTTCTGGTTGCCCTCACCTTTATTTGCCGCATAGCAGTAGGCGGCCTGTTTATCTTTTCAGGACTCATCAAGGTAAATGACCTGCACGGTTTTGCCTACAAGCTCATCGAGTATTTCCATGTGTTTGACAAGGACTTCGGTTTCCCCGGGGATTTTTTTGCCGGCCTGGCGTTCCCCATAGCCACCCTGCTGGCCATTGTGGAAGTGTGGCTGGGTCTTTGGCTGCTGCTGGGCTTCCTCAGCCGCCTGACCACGGCGCTGCTGCTGGCCCTTATTGTGTTCTTCACCGTGCTCACCTGGTACAGCTGGTTCTTCAATGCTGTGCAGGACTGCGGCTGCTTCGGCGATTTTATGAAGCTCACCCCCTATGAAAGCTTCCTCAAGGACCTGGTGCTGCTGGTGCTCATAGGTTTCCTGTTTATACAAACCGCCCGTATACGGCCGGTGCTGGGCAACCGGCACACCCTGCTGGGTGTTGTCCTGACCTTGTCTGCCGGGGTGGCTGTGCTCTCTGCCGTGACGCTGACCAGCGGGCCGGTAGTGGATATGCTGGGCGCCTGCAAAGGCTGCGATTTTGGACAGAATACCCGTGACAGCGCTGCCCGCAAGCATATTCCCAACTGGGTACCCCTGCAGGATGCCTGCGGTGCACAGGATGAGTTCAAAGGGTATACCCTGTTGCTGGTGGTCAAGAACCTGGATAAGCTTTCTGAGGCAGATGCCCGGGCAATGGTGGAGACGGCACACGGCCTGAAGGCTGCCTCCGGTTTACAGACGTTTATCCTCACGGCCACGGTGGGCAAACCCAAGAAGGCTTTTACAGAAGCACACAAGCTGCAGGTGTGCCTCACCAACCAGGATGAGACCCTGCTCAAGACCATCATTCGCTGCAACCGCGGCGCCTTGCTGCTCAAGGACGGCGTGGTGGCGGAGAAATGGGTATGCACCCAGCCCGACGCCGCCACGGTGCAGGCTTTGCTGGGCAAATAGCAGGATAATCAAAGGATTACACCGGCTTGCGTGCGCAAGTGAGGCTTTCTGTTAACTTTGCTTCCCCCATGCGTGCGGTGCTCACCATACTTGGCAAAGAAGTAGCTACCTTCTACAATACCCTCACCGGTTACCTGGTGATGGTGGTATTCCTGGTAGGCCTGGGCCTGTTCTTCTGGATATTTCCCGAGAATGTGCTGGAAACCGGTGCCGCCCAGCTGGACACCCTGTTTGCTATGGGTCCGTGGTTCCTGCTATTTGTGGTGCCGGCTATTACCATGCGCGCCTTTGCAGAAGAATACAAGACCGGTACCATAGAGTTCCTGGCCACCAAACCCCTGACGGATATCCAGATCCTCCTGGGCAAGTATATGGGTGCACTGGTGCTGATCCTGGCCAGCCTGCTGCCCACCCTCACCTATTATGCTACGGTGTGGTACCTGGGCAACCCTCCCGGCAACCTCGATACCGGGGCCACCTGGGGCGCTTACCTGGGTTTGCTGGGTATAGGAGCGGTTTTTGCAGCCATAGGGCTGTGGTGCTCTGCCAGCACGGATAACCAGATAGTAGCCTATGTGCTGGGTGTCTTCCTGTGTTTCTTCTTCTACACGGCTTTTGATTTCCTGTCAGAACTGCAGCTTTTCGGTGCCTATAACGAGCTGGTACTGCAGCTGGGTATCCTGGAGCATTACCGCAGTATCAGCCGCGGTGTGCTGGATATCCGGGATGTCCTCTATTACCTGAGCCTTATCACCCTCTTTCTGCTGCTGGGCCGTGCGGCGCTGGCCTCCCGTAAAAAATGAAACAGGGGCGCACATATTACCTGCAGGCTTTGCTGGCGCTGGGTATCCTGCTGCTGGTGAATTTCTTTGCCGGTCACCTGATCTTTCGGATCGACCTTACTGAAGAAGGCAGGTATACCCTTTCCGACGTTACCCGCCAGACAATGGACTCCCTGGGCCGCACCAACCAGGTGATGACCGTGAAGGTATACCTCGACGGAGAGAACCTGCCCGCCCGCCTCAAGCGCTATCGCGAAGCAGTGCGCACCACCTTGGTGGAGATGAAGGTGCATGCCGGCGACCGCCTGCAGTTTGAATTTGTAGATCCCTCTACCAATGCCGCCCTCCAGCGCCACCTGGTGGAGCAGGGAGTCCCTACTATTCCCATTGCAGAGCAAAAGGGCAATACGGAGCTGCGCCAGCAGCTGATCTTCCCGGGCGTGGTGGTGAACTATGCCGGAAGCGAACAGGTCATCAACCTGTTGTTCAATGACTGCTACCAGGTAGAAGGCGGCCAGTACCAGTGTGATTACCAGAAAGCGGAGAGCGAGATAGAGTATAAGCTGGTGAGCCAGATGCAGCGTATGCTGCCGGGGCAGAAACGCATTGTGGGCATTGTCACTTCTCATGCCTGCCTCAAGCCCAGCCAGATGCCTGAGTTTACTTCCGAGCTGCGGCGGTTCTATGATGTCATTACCCTGCCCGTCAAAGCCGGGACAGGCATTCCTGCCAGTGCAGCATTCTTGCCGGATTCCGTGCGCCGCAAGTTGCCCAAAGATGCGTATGGGATAGATGTGCTCATCATCGCCCGGCCGGACAGCATTTTCTCCGAAGCGGAAAAATATGAGCTGGACCAGTATATCATGCAGGGCGGCCGTGTGCTGTGGCTGGTGGACCAGGAGACGGTGGATGAGAAGGACTTTCAGAATGCGGACAACCCCGCTACCATTTCCATTCTGCGGGAGCTGAACCTGGACGATATGTTCTTCCGCTACGGTTTCCGTGTGGGGGTAAACCTGCTGGAAGACATGCAGGCGGGCCGTAAGGAAGTGATGATGACCCTGCCGGGCAGTGAGTCCCGCCGCGGGCCCCGCCCGGTGCCGGTACCTTATTACTATTTCTCGCTGGTGACCGGTACAGGGATCCTGCGGCATGAGATTACCAAGGCCATTGAGGCAGTTGAATTTAGGTATGCCAGCACGCTGGATACCTTGCCCCAGCCGGGTCTTCGCCATTACCCCCTGCTGCGCAGCAGCCAGTACAGCCGTGCCAAGGAAGGCACCCAGATGCTCAACCTGCAGAATATCCTGGCATTCCGTCCGCCCAAAGACCTGTTTACAGGCAAAGGCAACCGCATGCTGGGACTGGCCCTGGAAGGTAAGTTCCCCAGCGTGTTCGCCGGTCGCCGGTTACCCTGGGCAGATAGCCTGAAGGCCCGTAAACGGGTTACCTTGCCGGAGAATGCCTATACCAACCGCATGGTGGTCTTCTCGGACGGAGACCTTGCCTTGCCGTCTGACCTGCGCTTTACCGGCAGCCGCACCATTCCCTGGAATAACAAGCAGCTGTTGCTCAACAGTGTAGACTGGCTGATAGGTGACAAGACCTTTAACCAGATACGCGCCCGCGATGTGGTCATCCGCCGGCTGGATGCCGATAAGGTGATGGGCAGGGCGTGGCTGTACCAGGTACTGAACATTGCTATTCCTGTCCTGCTGGTCATAAGCGCCGGGTTGTTTCGCCACTGGCGCCGGCGCCGGCGTAACCATAAACTGAAGCAGGCATGAGAAAATACCGGACCACTCTCCTGCTGGCAGGCGTGCTGGTAGTATTGGGCGTCAGCTGGCTCGTGTATGATTTTTCCAAGCAACAGGGCGCCGTCAGCAAGGCCACTGCGTTTGCCGTGCCCGATACCGCCGGTATTACCCGCATCACCCTCATCCGGCACTTTGAGAAACTCCCGCAGGAACAGCAGGTGGTGCTCACCCGCAAGGAGGGCCGCTGGGTAGTCAATGACCGGTTCGACGCCAGTCCGCGTCGTGTGCAGGATCTGCTGGCCACGCTGGCCCATCTGCATGTGCGCGAGGAAGTAGCCCCCACGGCGGTCAGTAATGCTTACAAGATCATTCAGTCTGCTCATGTGGAAGTGCGCGTGGAGGGCAGCCAGTCCAGGACCTTCTTTATAGGTCCGGCAGCACCGGATAAAAAAGGGTCGCTGGCCTATCTGGCAGGGAGCCGCCAGCCGGTTATCCTGGAGCTGCCCGGCATGCAGGGGTCGCTGGCACCGCAGTTTGCCACCTTGCCCAGCGACTGGCAGGAGTTCCTGCTCCTGAGTGTCAATGCCGAAACCCTGCGCCGCCTGGAAGTCCGGTACCCCGGGGCAGACTCCTCCTTTGTCCTTGCCCGCCAGGCCAACGGCATCTGGAAGCTGGCCGATGGCAGTCCTACGGACACCGTGCGCACCCAGCAGTACATGAACGCTTTTGGTGCCGTATACGCGCTGGGCCGTGCAGAGAACACGAATCCGGGACTATTTGAGGTGCTGGCCAAGCAACCTCCCTATGCCCGCATCCGCACTACGGATGCCCAGGGCCATACCCGCGAACTGGTCTTGCACCAACCACTCCCGCAAGACCCGCATGTGCGCTATGCCTGGGTTACCGGGCAGGAGGAGCTCCTGCTGGCGCAGGGGTTTGTTATAGACAAACTCCTCATCCGTAAACAGCAGCTGATGCCCCGCCCCGCCGGGCGCTAGATTTTTTGCCCGCCTTTTTTATCTTTACGGCTAGAACGCTAGCTTTACGGTTCATTAGTTTTACTACCTATGAAATTCATTGTTTCTTCCGGCGAATTGCTCAAGCACGTAGGTGCCATCCAGGGGGTTGTGAGTGCCAAGGCCGTGCTCCCCATCATTCAGAACATCTTGCTGGAGGTAGAGGACAATACCATCCGCCTCACGGCTACAGACCTGGAGAACAGCCTGCAAACAGCCATGAAGGCCGAGATCCTGGAAGGCGCCGGCAGCAGTGTGTGCATTCCTGCCAAGATACTGGCCGATACACTTAAGGCTCTGCCCGAGCAGCCTGTGACGTTTTCCCTGGACAAGAACAGCTTTTCGGTCACCATCACCAGCGATAACGGTACCTATAAGATCAACGGCGTCAACGGCCAGGATTTTCCCAAAATACCTCCTGCAGACAATACCAGCAGCATTACCATGCCGCTGACCACATTGGTAAAAGCCATCAACACCACGTTGTTTGCCGTATCTTCCGATGAACTGAAGCCGGCTATGACCGGGGTGTTCTTCCGCTTTACGCCGGAGGCTGCCACCTTTGTGGCCACGGATGCCCATCGCCTGGTGCGCTATCGCCGCACAGATCTCACCATCAAGGATTCCGTAGACTTTATCCTGCCCAGTAAGGCGCTGCGCCTGCTGGTCAATGCCGCTCAGAACAGCACAGACGAAACGGCGCAGATCGAATACAACAGCAGCAACGCCTTTTTCAAATTCGGCAACAGCCTGCTGGTGTGCCGCCAGATAGATGCCCGTTTCCCGGATTATGAGAACGTGATCCCCCAGACCAGTCCCAACAAGGCTATTGTGAACAAGAAAGAACTGCTGGGCACCATGCGTCGCTCTGCTATCTTCTCCAACAAGGCCACCCACCTGGGCCGCTTTAAATTCAGCGGCAACCTGCTGGAGGTAAATGCGGAAGACATTGATTTTGCGAACGAATCCCGCGAAAATATTAACTGTTTATACGAAGGCGAAGAGCTGGAGATCGGCTTCAACGTCAATCTTATGCAGGATGTGATCGATACGATTCCCACAGACGAAGTGGTGATGGAAATGGACACGGCCAACCGCGCTGCGGTGGTGCTGCCCAGTAACCAGGAGCAAGGCGAAAATATGCTGATGCTGCTGATGCCCATTATGCTGGGCGTAACCTATTAGTAAGATTGTTTCTGCCGAGCATATATAACCCCGGGACAACCGGGGTTTTTGTTGTTAAGGACAAAACAGAACCTGCGGGTAGAGAACTCGTAAGGTATCTTATCTTTACAGCGCTATTTATTTACCTGATTATTTGATTGAATGAAACACACTTTACTTGCCTTGTTATATCTCTGTGCTACAGGCACCATTATGCGGGCCCAGCAGTTTGAGCACCCGGTTGAGTACAATAACTTTCTGATAGAAAAACAAAATGCGGTCATGCAGGCAAACCTGGATTACTTCTCCAAACTGGTGCACAGCAACAGCGCCCGCAAGATAGAAAAGCGCCGCCTGGAAGTACTGGCGAATATCAATACGGCTCTCCAGAGCTTCCAGAAAGCCAGCTATAAAGGTTCCGGGGGAGAGGAAATGCAAAAGGAAGCGTTTATGGTGATTACCCGCTATAAGCAGTTGTTTGAGGTAGACCTGTTAGAGGTGGTAAAGCTTAGCGATCACTGCGAAGACAGCTACCAGGCGATGGAACTATACTATGCCGCACAAGATGCCGCCGAACAGAAGCTGAAAGATGCTGCCGGCCAGTTTGATGCCGCGCAGCAGAAGTTTGCGGAGATCCATAACATTAAGATCATAGAAACAGAAGGAAAGAATACCGATAAGATTGAGCGTGCCAGCAAGGTTTCCAAATACCAGCGCAAGATCTACCTGAGCTACTTTCGGATATCCAAAGACAACGGCCGTTTGATGAAAGCGCTGGAGGCCAAGGATGTGTCTGCCATGCAAAAGGAAATAACCGCACTGCAGCAGGATGTGATGGTTACATTGTCGGAATTAAAAGCCATGACGGCTTTTGAAGGGGAAGACGGTTACCGGCAGGCTGCGCTGGAAGCCGCCAAATACCTGGATGGTATGGCTAATAATGACTACAAGGTACTCATCGCTTTTCATGAAAAGCCCGAGAAAAGCCGCGTGCAGAAAGATGTGGATGCCTATAATGCGGTTATTGGCAAGATGAATAAGGAAGGTAACCGCCATATAAACAATATGAACACCACACAGCAGAAGCTGCTGGAAAAGATGGTGGCCCGCAAATTCTAATGCGATTGAATAGCTCACGAGAGCAGGCATTACTCATTGCATTCCCCTAACTTTGCGGGCTATGAGTACAGCCCCCGTTCGTGTTCGTTTTGCGCCCAGTCCCACCGGAGCCCTGCATGTGGGCGGTGTGCGCACGGCCTTGTTCAATTATCTCTTTGCCCGCCACCACGGCGGCGAGTTCCTGCTGCGTATAGAGGACACGGACCAAAAGCGGTATGTGCCCAAAGCCGAGGAGTATATCATGGAGGCCCTGGCCTGGTGCGGCATTTCCCCGGATTATAGCCCCAAGACCGGCGGACCGGATGCCCCCTATCGCCAAAGCGAACGCAAGCCCATGTATCGCCAGTATGCCGAGCAGCTGGTAGCCTCCGGTCATGCCTATTATGCTTTCGATACCGAGGAGGAACTGGAAACCATGCGCGAGAATGCGGAGAAGGCAGGTATGAAGAACTGGCAGTATAATGCCATTACCCGCCAGAACATGCGCAATAGCCTTACGCTCCCTGCAGATGAGGTGCAGCGTCTGCTGGACGGGGGCGCCAATTACGTGGTGCGCATGAAGATACCCCGCAACGAGGAAATCCGTTTTGAGGATGCTATCCGCGGCTGGGTGCTCTTCCAGACCAATCAGCTGGACGACAAGGTGCTGATGAAGCAGGACGGCATGCCCACCTACCACCTGGCCAACGTGGTGGATGATCACCTCATGCACATTACGCATGTGATTCGTGGGGAAGAGTGGCTGCCCAGCGCCCCCCTGCATGTATATATGTACCAATGCTTTGGCTGGACGGCCCCTGTGTTTGCCCACCTGCCCTTACTGCTCAGTCCCGACGGCAAAGGCAAGCTGAGCAAGCGCGATGGTGACAAGCACGGCTTCCCTATTTTTCCGCTGGACTGGCATAACCCCGAGACCGGAGAGACCGCCAAGGGCTACCGGGAAGCCGGGTACCTGCCCGATGCCTTTATCAACTTCCTGGCTCTGCTGGGCTGGAACCCCGGGAATGACCAGGAGATCCTCACCCGCGAGGAGATGGTGAAGCTCTTTACCCTGGAACGGGTGGGTAAGAGCGGGGTGAAATTTGATAAAGCCAAAAGCGTGTGGTTCAATGCCACCTACCTGCGGGCGCTGACCCCCGCCGAGCTCCTCCCTCACCTCAAGGCACAACTGGCAGCCGCTGGCGTTGCTCATACCCGGGACGATGCGTTCCTCCTGAGCGTCGTTCCCCTGATCCAGGAACGAGCAGAATACCTGACGGACCTGGCTCCCCAGGCAGCACCTTACCTGGTGGCTCCCCAAACCTTTGACCCGGAACTGGTGGCCAAACGCTGGAATCCCCAGGGAGCGGAATTCATCGCTGGTCTTCTTCCGCAGTTGCAAAGCTTTGAGCCCTGGGAAGAAGCGCCCCTGGAAGCTTTTGTCAAAGAAACAGTAGAAGCTGCCGGTCTGGGCCTGGGTAAGGTAATGCCGGCCCTGCGCCTGGCTCTCACCAATCGCATGCAGGGTGCCGAACTGTTCCGCATCTTTGAGCTGCTGGGCCGCGAGGAGACGCTGGCGCGCCTGGAGGCTGCACTGGCCAGGCTTTAGGGGGTGATGGCAACCTCTGCCTGTGCCACAGCAGCGGCGCCGAAATAGCCAAAGGCGTAGTTCTCAGGATCGCTCACACAACGAATGTTGGTTGGTGGGTTTGCGGGCTGGGGCGCAAACGGATTACCGTTGGCTTGTACCAGGATGCTGAAAGCCGCCAGGAAATCATAATTCCCTTTGGTAATGGCCATCTGCTCCAGGCGCACCTGCCCGGCACGCGGAATGGTTATGGGGATCTCCCACACAATGGAATTGCCGTTGACGAACCGGTCGTCGGTATAGAGCACATCTCCTATGCCGTCAAACAGGCTGTCGTCCAGGAACAGCTTCCAGTAATAATAATCCCCTTCCTCCGGGGGGTCCTGGGCATACAAGGTCAGGTAATATCCCTGTTCGCGGGTAAGGCTGGCATCCTCCTCGGATACATAGCGGTGGCTCAGGTTCAGGATAGGCGCCACGGGTTTCATCAGAGAACGCGCCTCATAGCGGTGCCCCTCAATGTCTATGGTGAGCAAATATTCCTTGCCTGCCGGTAAGGAAACCGGGGTAGGGGTGCGGTATATTCCCGTGTTTTCATCGTCCAGCAAGGCCCATTCCGTTTCGCCGTCTGTAAGGCGCAGCGTGGCGCCGGTGGCTGCCGGCGGGGGTCCCTGCTTATACCAGGGGGTGGTCCAGGTGAGGGTGACGGTAGTGCGCTCACTGGCGTCCCGTATCATGCCTTCTACCACCAGGCGGGGTTTGTCCTCGGCCAGGTCCATGGTCACAACCTCTTCGCAGCCGGTAGTGCCCAGCAGAGCCAGCAGGGACAATATGGAGAGTGATATCCTTTTCATATGCTTAGTTGAATTGGAAGTTCCAGGTAACAGCGGGTATCCAGCGGAAGAGGTAGACCATGCGGATCTCCGTATCGCCGGTGTCTTCATTCTTCTGGAAGCTCAGGCTCCAGGGGTTTTTGCGGCCATATGCGTTGTAGAGCGATATGTTGAGGCTGTGTTTCCACTTGGAGTCCGGTTTGGAGGGGAAGTTGTGCGTGGCTGCCAGGTCCAGGCGGTGGTAGGCAGGGAAGCGGGCTGCATTGCGGCGGGTGGAGCCATCTATCTGGGCATAGGCCGGGGCGGTGAAGCCCTGCAGCGTATACTTGCCTTCGGGGAAAGTGACCGCATTACCCGTCATATATACAAAACTGCCGGCGAGTGTCCACCGTTCCGTGAAATGCCAGCTGGCCACCACGGCCAGGTTATGCCGGCGGTCGTTATTGGCAGGGTACCATTCGTTGCGGTTGATGCCGGGGATCTGGCGTTGCACCCGTCCCAGCGTGTAGCTGATCCAGCCGGTGAGTTTGCCCTCGTTGCGCCGCAGGTGAAACTCTGCGCCGTAAGCCCGGCCCGTTCCCCGCAGGAATTCCGTCTCCAGGTTCTGTCGGAAGAAGATATCGGCATTATCCCGGTAATCTATCTGGTTATGGAGCCACTTATAATACAGCTCCGTGCTGAATTCCCATTTGTTGCCCAGCAGGTTGCGGAAGTAGCCCGCGGCTATCTGGTCTGCATACTGGGGAGCGATATTGTAGGAGCTGGGAATCCAGAGGTCTGTAGGCAGTGGGGAGCTGCTGTTGCTCACCAGGTGCATGTATTGATACATGCGGTTGTAGCTGGCTTTGAGGCTGCTCTGCTCATTTAGCTTATAGCGCAGGCCCACCCGGGGTTCCAGCCCCAGGTAGTCTTTCACGCCTTGCCCCCCAGTGAAAGTAAGGGTGTCCACGGGCGTGCGGCCGTCTGCCTGGTAGGTGCGTTCGTTGGCCGGACCCAGCTGGCGGAAGTGGCTGGTCCGCAGTCCGTACCGGAAGGCCCAGCGGGCGGTGGGTTTCCATTCGTGGTCTATATAAGCTGCGCTTTCCAGGGCATAGCGTTTGTCCAGCTTCAGTTCATTAAAAAAGCTCTCGCTGCCCACGGGCTTGAAGATACCCGGGGTGAAGTAATGGTAGATGGTACTGCCCCCGTAATACAGCGTGCTTTTGTTGCCGATGAAGTGGCTGAAGTCCAGCTTGAGCTGGGTGTCCTGCACACGGCTTAGAAACTCCGCGCTTTCTCCCGCATCCTGGGAGAAGTTGAAGCCGTATCTAAAGTCGGAGTAGATGAGTGTGACGTTGGCAAACAGCTTGTCGGAGAACAAGTGGTTCCAGCGCAGCGTACCGGTGCCATTGCCCCAGTGGAGGCCAAAGATGTCCTGGTTCTTAAAGACGTCACGGCCAAAGTAACCGCTCAGGTAAAGGCGGTCCTTCTCGCTCAGTTTGTAGTTGCCCTTGAGGTTGAGGTCATAGAAGAACAACTGGTTGTTGCGGACGTCCTTGTCGGGTGAGAGCTTGAGGAAAAGGTCTGCATACGTGCGGCGTCCGCTCACCATCAGGGCTCCCCGGTCTTTGACAATGGGAATTTCCAGTGTGGCGCGGCTGGAGATGGTGCCTATACCGCCCTGCATACGAAAGATGCGGTTGCTGCCTTCTTTCATGCGAATATCCAACACGCTGGAAAGGCGGCCTCCGTACCGGGCGGGGATTCCTCCTTTTTGCAGTTCCAGGTCTTTGATAGCATCGGCATTGAAGACGGAGAAGAAGCCCAGCAGGTGGCTGGCATTGTATACGGTGGCTTCGTCCAGCAGGATGAGATTCTGGTCTGCGCTGCCGCCGCGCACATAAAAGCCTGCATTGCCGTCCCCGGCAGACTGTACACCGGGCAATAGCTGTACGGTCTTCAGTACGTCTATCTCCCCGAACAAGGCGGGCAGTTCCTGCACCTGCGCAATGTCCAGGGCATTGCTGCTCATCCGCACGTCGTCCACGTTGGCATTGGCATCAGAGCGCACTTCTATGGTTTCGGTGGTCACTCCTTCCACCTTCATTTCCACGTTCAGGGTTTTGCTTTGCGTTAGTTCCACCACCTGGCTTTGTACCTGGTAGCCCATCAGCGAGATCACCACTTTATAGGTACCCGGGGGCACAGAGAGCGAGTAAAAACCATAGGCATTGGTATAAGCACCCACACTGGCTTCGGTCAGTTGCACCGTAGCGCCAATGAGTTCTTCACCCGTAGTGCCGTCTTTTACGTACCCGCTCAGGGTAACGGCTTTTTGCGCTGCCATGCTGCCGCAGAGGCCCATGGTGAATAACCAGGTCAGAATAAATTTCACGCTGTCGGGAAGTTAGGCTGCAAAGGTAAAGACCCGCTGCATGGGTTGTATACAAACCGGTTAAAAGGTTATATTCATTTATATATGGG
Organism: Bacteroidota bacterium; assembly: GCA_019638695.1. GTDB lineage: Bacteria > Bacteroidota > Bacteroidia > J057 > JAJTIE01 > JAHBTG01. The sequence goes on from JAHBTG010000031.1 coordinate 23,013, forward strand.
TAAAAAATAAAGCCACGCACAAGGCGTGGCTTTATAAAGATGTAGAAGGCTGCTGTGCCCTTATTTAGTATTGGGGCCGGGCACCTGGTTGGCAGAGATCATGGCATCGCGTATCTGCTGCGAGAGATCCTGGAGCCCGCCCGGGGTGCTGGGCATCATAATGGTGTTGCTTTTGCTGTTCTCTGCTACAGATTGCAGGGTATCAAAGTACTGGGTCATGAGCACCAGCATCATCACGTCCTGTGCGGTGCTGCCGGTGACGCTGGTCTGGAACTCCTTGACGGAGCTTTGCAGCCCGTCAATAATGGCCCGGCGCTGGTCTGCAATGCCTTTTCCCTGCAGCGCCTTGCTTTCTGCTTCGGCCTGCGCTGCTTTCACTTTGAGGATACGTTCGGCTTCGCCTTTTTCACTGGCGGCCACGCGCTGGCGGGTAGCCGCGTTGATCTCGTTCATGGCCTCTTTTACCTTGGGGTCCGGGTCTATGTCCGTTACCAGCGCATAGATTATTTTATAACCAAAGTCATCCATGGTATCTTCCAGTTCGCTTTTGACAGCGCGGGCGATCTCGTCTTTTTTGCTGAAGACATCGTCCAGCGGCAGGTCTGGTACGCGTGCACGCACTACGTCGAACACATAGCTGGTTACCTGCTCCCGCACGTTGCTGAGGCGGTAATAGGCATCGTATACTTTATCGGGCATCACCATATACTGCACACTCACCTGTACGTGTACAAACACGTCATCGGCAGTTTTGGTCTCCACGGTAACGTCCAGCTGCATGACGCGCATACTTACCCGGGATACCACTTTGTCTATAAGCGGTATTTTCAGATTGAGCCCCGGATGGGCTATGCGCACGAACTTGCCAAACCGCTCCACAATGCCAATGGTTTGCTGTTTTACCATAAAAAAGAAGCCTGTGAACAGCAAAAAGCCGATGACGCCCAGTGCTATATAATGCCAGATTTCCATAGTATTTCTGTGATTAAGGTGAATAATTGGCTGAAACAAAGATAATTGAATAATGTATGGGTCTTGGGTTATGCCCGCTATAATTTATCTAATATCTTTGTCCTGCTAAACTAAGCCAAGTGCAGTATTGCCATACACTGTCTATCCGCGTCCATGAATCTTCAACAATTTGAGCTGTTCGGCATTTTCAACGGCATCGTTGTGGTACTGCTGTTGCTCGACCTTTTTGTCTTTCATAAGAAAGACCATGTAGTCTCCATTAAGGAGGCGCTGGCTTGGACAGGATTCTGGATAGCGCTGGCCATTATTTTCAATATCCTTATCTATTACTATTACGCAGACTGGGTGCTGCTGCCCCAGCACCCCAATACCTCGCCGGAAGCTGCCCGTCAATTTTCCTCCAATGCGGCCTTTGAATTCCTCACGGCTTATCTCATAGAGAAATCACTGAGCGTAGACAACCTGTTTGTGTTCCTGCTCATCTTCTCCCGCTTTCGCCTGCCGGGTGAGTACCAGCATAAGGTGCTTTTCTGGGGCATTATGGGCGCTATAATCATGCGCATCATCTTCATTTTTGCGGGAGTGGAGCTGATCAAGCATTTCAACTGGATCATCTACATCTTTGGCGGGTTTCTCCTGTTCACCGGGGTGAAGCTGCTCAAGGAAGACGAGCCGGATGTAGACCTGGAAAAGAACCCGCTCCTGCAGTTTGTGCGCCGGTTTCTTCCCCTCACTACAGAATACTCCGGCGGCAAGTTCTTTGCCCGCTATAACGGCATCCGGCATGCCACTCCCATGTTCATTGTGCTGCTGCTGGTAGAGAGCACAGATCTGTTGTTTGCGGTAGATTCCATTCCTGCCGTGCTGGGGATCTCGCATGACTTCTTTATTGTCTACAGCTCCAACATCATGGCCATCCTGGGCCTGCGGAGCCTCTATTTTGCCCTGGCAGGCATTATGCGCTATTTCCGCTACCTCAACATCGGGCTGTCTGTTATCCTCATCTTCATTGGCGCCAAAATGATATGCGCCGAGCTTTCCCATGTGTTCCATGAACCGCTCCTGAAAGTAGATACCTTTGTCTCTCTGGCCGTGGTCATGGCTATCCTGGCGATCGCCGTTATCGCCAGCATCCTGAACCCGCTGAAGCAGAACGAGGACCCGATGCCGGCGCCGCTCCCCGATACCGACCCCGACAAGAAGACAGAGGAGCCCACTGCCAATCATGCAGAGTAACCTGGTAGAGCAGGTGTCTGTGCTGCTGACAGAATGCGCCTAGACCAGTTCCTTGGTCATCCAGAAGTGAGGGATTGCGGCAATCAATAGCCCGGACGGATATTGAAGGGTATAACCGCATTTTTCATAGAAGGGCACTGCGTAGTCCCGTGCATGGAGCCCCGCGGTATGCGCACCTTGTGCCTGCAGCAGGTTTTCCATAGCGTTGAGCAATAATCTGCCTACACCACGCCCCTGGTAGTTATCCAGCACCCCCATATAACGCACTTGTGCCGCATGCTCGGTCAGCAGCTGCCCCCGCACTACGCCTGCGGGCGCCGCTAGCGCCTCATCCCAGGCCATCAGGTGCAGGGCCTCTGGGTCTGTGGGGTCTTCATACCGGCCTGGGGGAAAACCCAGTGGGGCGCGCAGGGTTTCATAGCGCGTCTGATAATAATGATCCCAGTCCGTAGTACTGGATGGGGCATATATCTGTAGCATGCAGCTTAGCGAATAAGAATGCGTGCAGTGAAAGCATGCCCGTTATGTTTTGCTTGTGCCATATATATCCCTTTGGGCAGATCGGGCAATAATACTGTCGCATGACCCTCCGGGGAGCACGCCACGCGGTTGGCCACCCATACACACTGCCCTGTGGTATTATAAAATGCCAGGTCCAGGGTTTGCCCCCCGAGGGCAGTATGGCTCAGGTGAATAGTGCTGCCTGCCGCTACCGGATTGGGGTATACCGCCAGATGAGCGCTGGTTTGACTGCCGGCCCTGTTGGCGGGCTGGTGGATGACGGTTACCGTGCGGTAGGCAGTGTCTGTGCACACCCCGTTGGAGGTAACGAGCCGTATCTCATACTCCCCGGACGTCAGGTACTGGTGGGTGCCGGTCTTGCCCTGGAAACCGTATCCGTCGCCAAAATTCCATTGCCAGCCGCTGATACCCTGCGCCGTTTCGGTAAAGGACATCTGTTCGTCCAGCGCCAGGTTAAATGTCGTACCGTTCAGTTCTACGTGGGGCTGGGGTTTGCTCACAAGGGTGAGGGTGAACTGGTCTTCATAAGGACAGCCTCCTGCGTCAAAAGCTGTGAGGCGATAGATACCGCTTTGTGTAAACTCCACCACCGGGCCTGTCCCCAGGCTGGCCGGCTCCCATTGGTAGCTGGAAGCGCCCGGCACCGTGCCGTCCAGGGTGTAGCTGTCACAGGCAATGGTATCGGGTCCCAGGTGTATGGTCAGGGCTGTTTCTTTGAACATGCACACGTATTTATTGTGCGCCGCATCGGCCGCCTGTTGCAGCTCGGTCAGGCTGCAGCCGCCTACCAGTGCAAACGCAATCTCACGGGTGCCCAGCGGGAGAATGTCAAAAGGCCCGGCGCCCATTACCTGCAGGATGTCCACTCCCTGGGTTTCTGCGCTGGCGGTGCCGCTGCTGATAGCGGTAAACTTCTCTGCCTGTGAACTGAAGTTGAAGCCTGCCACATTAATCGTATAAGCATTAGGCGCGTATTCGCTGTTCAGCAGGACAATGCCTGTGTATGCACGGCAGCCATCCCGGTTGGCAGCATTCTCCAGCCCAAACCCGTAAAGCATTTGCCGCGTGGCATCATAACGGGCGGTGTCTCGCAGGACATTAGTCTCAAAATCCCAGTCTGCAGCCAGGGCGGCATACACGTTCTGGATGCTGAAGGGTTTGGTATTTTCTACCAGGTACCGGAAGATGATCATATTCTGAAAGTCTCCGTTCATAAATCCATAGGCATGCTGGCGCACCTGGAGTCCCTGGCTGTGGGCGCCCAGCCCTGCATCTGAGAACCGTACTACCACTTCTTCGTCCGAATACTGTGGATTGAGTATACGGGTGGGTTTTTGCAACGAGGTAAAATGGTCGCTGCGGCTGCCTCCGCCGGTACGCAGGTTATTGGCACAGGTGTTGGCATTGCTGCCCAGCAGAAAGCTGCCTTCCCACAGGTAATCGCTGTATTCTCCCAGCCGGAAGCGCTGCCCCTGCCAGGAGTTGGGTGTATAGCTGTTCTGTCCCCATTTGCCGTCCATGCCCACAGAAGTGGCCACGTTGGCAGATGAGATGTGCTGAAAGCTGGGATTGAGCACGATAGAGAAATGCTCAAAGTCCGTATAGGCCCCGTCCTGGTAGATAAACAGCAGCTCTGCCGTATGGTTACTGGGGGTGGAAGCACTGATGAGCATCCGCAGGGAGTTGCTCGTCAGCGTAAAGGTCTGGAGTGTATTGAGTGTGCCAACGGTGTGACTGCTGCTCTGCAGGGTGATATAAGGGTCGCTGGTCTGGATAGAGATCTTCAGGTTGCTGGTATTGTTCAGGTAATTGATGAACTGCCCGTTTAGCCACACCACATTTCCCGGGTCGGGTACATTGTCCGCATCATCCACCACCTGCCAGTTGAGGTTGCGGATGGAAGGAGAGGCTACAGTGAGTGCCCGCTCCAGATTAAGGCGGCCCTTGCCCAGTTTGTAGGCATAGAGCGGGTTTGTGTTTACGCCATATACGTTATCACAGGTTACCCGCGCGCGTTCCATTGCCTGCACTGCCGTGAGCGATGGGAAATAGGACCGGATAAGCGCCACGATGCCCGCAGCCAGCGGACTGGATATAGAGGTATAGTTGCCGCCCGGGGGTATCCGGTAGTCGAATTGCATATCTGTGGTAAGGCCGCTGCCGGTGGCGCCCACGTCCACGCGTTTGCCATAGGCATTCTGTAGTTCATCCGTGGTGCCAAAGGTAGTGACGGACAGTACGTTGTCATAGGAAGCCGGGTACACATACTGCTCGGAGATACCGTTGCCGGCGGCGGCTACTACGGATACATTGCGGTTGAAGGTGGCAAAGTTGACCACTTCCTGCTGCAGCTGGCTGTAATTATTGCTTCCCAGGGACAGGTTAATCACCCGCACCCCATGTGTGGCGGCATAATAAATGGCGTCTGTGGTAAAGTACAGCCCCCCACCGTTCCAGTCATGCATGAGTTTGATGGGCAGGAACTTGCAGTTAAAGCCCGTGCCCGGCACGCCGAATCCGTTGTTGGTAGCAGCGGCGGCGCACCCGGCCACCCAGGTGCCGTGCCCTAGCGTGGTAGTGACCGACGACCCCACCGGAACATCCGATAACCGCGGGCGGGTGTCATTATCCGGCACGAAGCTCACCAGGCCGTCCACCACCCGTCCGTCCGAGCCTACAAAGTCCCAGCCGGCATAATTATCTATATAGCCGTCCCCGTCGTCATCCACGCCATTTACGGGGTCGGCATAGTTCACTTTCAGGTTAGGCTGCAGGTCCGGGTGGTCCCACTTGGTGCCGCTGTCGATAATGCCGATCACCACATTGGTATCGCCGTTGGTAAGGGCCCAGCCTCCTTCCATGTGTAAATGGCTTATCCAGCCCGGATAATTGCCGTCATTGGGCGTGAAACTCAGCGGGTAGGCAATGTACTCAGGCTCGGCATACGCTACACAGCTCAGGTGATTGAGCCCACGCGCCACCTCCCGTGGATCTGTCTGTGCCGGAATCCATACAGTATAGACCAGGCTGAGATCCACCCATTGCGGGCTTCCTTTGACCGCCCGCAGGTCGGGGGCTTCTTCCCGCGGAAATTTCTTTTCCAGGCGGCCGTTGTACCGGGTTAGTACCTGCTCCAGGTCTGTGACCGCTACGGCGGCAGGACTACAGACGGCACGGTAGGCGGGCTTGATCTTTACCACCAGTCTCCCGTGCAGGACGTCAGCGTGCTGTGCCTGTGCATGGGCGCCGGCCAGGAACCATATACAACCCATTAGCCTGCCTGCCCATATACTCACCCGGTAAATCATCCTGATTTTAGATTTTGGAAAGATAGTACAAGATATAAAGATAACTGCCAATCCTTACCGGGGATTGCAAAGCTGTCAAATATCTTGTGCGGTTTGTGCATGAAATCTGCCCATCTACGTTATGGAACCGTGGAACCGTTTGCGCAAGAAATTGTTGTATGTACATTCGTAGCCTGAAAAAAAGGTAACATGAAAAAAAGATGGATACCGTGGCTGGCCTTTGCCGTAATAATAGGCGCACTCATTTATACCAAATTTTCCAAGGGGGATGTTTCTACGCAGGTGACCGCGCCGGTAAAAGGCACGGTAATGGCGCTGCCTGTGGACGTTCATATTGCACAGGCGGATATGCTGGCCGAAGAGCTGGCCGTATCGGGCACCTTATTGTCTGCTGAACAGGTGCAGCTGAGTACCGAGGCCAGCGGCCGGGTGGTGTCTATACACTTCCAGGAAGGTATGCCGGTGGCTGCCGGCCAGCTCTTGCTGCGGCTGAACGATGCGGACCTCCAGGCACAGTTGCTCAAGGCACAAAAGCAACTGGAACTGGCCGAACTTACCGAAAAGCGCCTGAAAGATCTGCTGAAGAAATCTGCCGTGAGCCAGGAAGAATATGACCAAGCCAGTACCCAGGTGCAGGTGTGGAAGAGCGAAGAGCAGTTACTGCGTGCCCAGCTGGCCAAGATGGAAGTACGTGCGCCATTTGCCGGTATAGTGGGCTTGCGGGATGTCAGTCCCGGCGCATACCTGAACCCCGGTACTCGGGTAGCCACGCTGGCCAGTACGGGCACCCTTAAGCTGGAGTTCGACCTGCCGGAGAACTATGCTTCCAGTGCACAGGTAGGCCGCAGGCTCACCTTTACCACGGCCAGTGTGCCGGGCATGTTTACCGCCACGGTGTATGCCATAGAACCTGAGATCAACATACAAACCCGGGCTTTGCGGGTGCGTGCCTGGGTACCCAATGCACACGGCCAGCTCAAACCCGGGGCTTTTGTGAATGTGCATATGCCTCGTCAGAAACCTGAGAGAGCGCTCATGGTGCCCAGCCAGGCCATCATACCTTCCAGTAAAGGGGCGGCTGTTTTTGTGGTACAGGCAGATACGCTGAGTACCCGCCCGGTATCGCTGGGTCTGCGCAGCAGCGATATGGTGCAGATCACCTCCGGGCTGCAACCCGGTGAACAGGTGCTGGTGAGCGGCATTCTCCAGGCCCGCCCGGGCATGCGTGTGAAACCCAAAATATTGAATCCCTGATCCGCTCCCTTGGAAAAGACGTTGTCACACGGTGTATACTTGGATAGAATACCCCAGGGAAGAACATCGTCTTTTGCAGGAAAGGCCCAGGTTCGTTTTTCATCGTTAAGTATGCGTAGCCTATGAACCTCTCTCATATATGCATCCAGCGGCCTGTGCTCACACTGGTGCTCAATATTACCATAGTCCTGTTTGGTATACTGGGGTTCACGTTCCTGGGCGTGCGGGAATATCCTTCCCTGGACAGGCCCGTTATCTCGGTCACCACTAACTATGTGGGCGCCAGTGCAGAGGTTATCCAGAGCCAGATCACCGAGCCGCTGGAAGAGTATATCAGCGGTATAGACGGTATTCGCCAGATCTCCAGCGTCAGCCGCGAAGAGCGCCGTACCGTCACAGTGGAGTTCGGCCTGGATATGGACCTGAACGATGCGGCCAATAATGTGATCGAACGCGTTACCCGCGCCGCCCGCCAGTTGCCTCAGGATGCAGACCCCCCGGTCGTCGCTAAGGAAGACGGTAACAGTCAGCCGATCATTGCGCTCAATGTACGCAGCTCCACACGTAACCCCCTGGAGCTGACGGAAATAGCAGATAAGATTGTTAAACAAAGGATACAAACCATAAAAGGCGTCAGCCAGGTGCCCATATGGGGCGCCAAAACCTATAGCATGCGTTTGTGGCTGTATGCGGACCGCATGGCTGCTATGGGCATCACCCCGCAGGATGTGCAGGCTGCCCTGGCGCGGGAAAACGTGGAACTGCCTTCCGGCCGTGTGGAAGGCAACTCTACCGAACTGAGCGTGCGCACCCTGGGACGCCTGCGCACCCCGGCAGATTTTGATAACCTGGCCATCCGCCAGGAAGGTACCCGCACCATTCACCTCAAGGATATCGGCTATGCGGTCCTGGATGCCGAGAACCAGAGGACCATCCTCAAACGCGATAATGTGCCCATGATAGCCGTGGCCATTATCCCGCAGCCCGGCGCTAATTATCTGGACATTGCCCACGAGTTTTATAAACGCCTTGAGGGCCTTCAAAAAGAAATGCCCGCAGATGTGGAGCTGATCATGGCCTTTGATACCACCCGTTTCATCGACAAGGCCATCGAAGAAGTGGTGGAGACCATTCTCATTGCCTTCCTGCTGGTGATATTCATCATCTTCCTGTTCCTGAGAGACTGGCGCACCACGCTTATTCCCGTGCTGGCCATCCCCGTATCGCTTGTGGGCACCTTCTTTGTCATGTTCCTCATGGGTTTTTCCATCAATATCCTTACCCTGCTGGCTATGGTGCTGGCCATAGGTATTGTGGTGGATGATGCCATAGTGGTCATGGAGAATATCTATGCCAAGATAGAAGCCGGGATGAGTCCCTACCAGGCCGCCATGCAGGGTAGCCGGGAAGTGTACCTGGCCGTTATAGCCACCACCATCTCGCTGGTGGTGGTATTTCTACCGCTTATTTTCCTGCAGGGACTGGTCGGCAGGCTTTTTATAGAATTCGGGGTGGTGCTGGGTACCTCCGTGCTCCTATCCTGCTTTGTGGCGCTTACACTCACCCCCATGGCCTGCCGGTTTATGCTGCGCCACCGGGAAAAACCCAATTGGTTATACCGCAAGACGGAACCTTTCTTTACCGCCCTCACCAGGACTTATGAGAACTCCCTCCGCGCATTTATGCGCCACCGCTGGCAGGGGCCGGTGGGCCTGGCAGGCGCGGTGTTACTGATAGTGCTCATTGTCACGGAGCTCCCGCAGGAACTGGCGCCCCTGGAAGACCGCAGCGAACTCTTTGTGCCCATTACCGGTCCGGAGGGCGCTACCTTTGAATACATGGAGCGGTTCATCAATGAGATGACCGGCGCCGTCATGCAGGCGTTGCCCGACCAGGAGCGGCAGGCCATCGTCAGCCTCACATCTCCCGGCCATTCTGCTACAGGCTCGGTCAATTCCGGGTTTCTGCGCATTATGCTTACAGAACCCGACCAGCGTGCGCGCAGCCAGCGGGAAATTGCCCAGCAAATGGCCGCCCTCACCCGCCAG
>JAHBTG010000032.1 GCA_019638695.1 Bacteroidota bacterium
TCAAAGCTCTCCGGGCTCTCCGGTATCCAAAACACACCCAAAATGCCATAGTTCCCAGGATGAGAGCCGTGGGAAGTTCACTGCGGGGATGGTTAATATCCCCTATCCCACCATAGTCCTTGCATAAGGACTTATACACCCGCTAACACAAACGAGCGCCGAACCTCACACCTGTAAGGGCCGAAGTGCGAAACAGGGGCTATCAGACCCAATCTTGTATTCTATTTGAATATATCTCTATCGCCCTTATACCCCCAGATGTAAAGGGGATGACCACCCTACCCGCTCTCAAAAGCAACTGTATAAAGGGCAATTCCTTGAGATGGCAACCAATACAAACAAATGGATTGCCATAAAAAAGGCATAAATATGGGTTGCCCCCATATACCTATAATTTCTTACAGGTTATCACAGTGGTTAATACAGTCGATAATCCGGGTAATGTGCTTTTCTACCAAAGAGTAAAAGACCTGCGTACCCGAACGGCGAGCACGCACGATACGATTATCTCTCAGCTTGGAAAGGTGGTGAGAAAGCAAGCTTTGCTCCACCTTTAAAGCCTCATACATTTCTGTAACCGTGAGCTCATCCGTCTGTTCCAAAAGGTCCAGAATACCCAGGCGGATAGGATGAGAAACAGCGCGCAATATATGCGCCACCTCACTCAGGCGCTCGGCCTGGAGGCGAGGTACAATGGTCTTGTTAAGCGTAATAGTATCCATAATCAAATCAGTATTGTATAACAAATGTACGAAATTTCAACTTTAGGAGTTTCACTATTCGCAAAAAACTATTTGCTTTATAGATAATAATATATAAAAACTGGCCGTAACATTCTCTTTTCTGATATTAAGCAAAACCAGGCGCTGCTAAGGGTGTTTACTTTCTATTCACCTTAAATGCTTAACATTAACTTCACACTACCCTGCTAATTTCACAGCCCACACCTCAACTGGCTGTTTATGTATGCTTCGATATTGCAAGCCCTGTTAGGCATTCCGCTTATCGTGGGCATTGCCTATTTGTTTAGTGGGCACCGTTCGAATATACGCTGGCGGACTGTACTGGTAGGACTGGGATTGCAGCTGCTATTGGCTATACTTTTATTACGCACCCCGGGCATCAAAGACGCTTTTCGCATCGTGAGCCGTTTTTTTGTGCAGCTATTGGATTTTTCACAGCAAGGAGCCGTTTTTGTTTTTGGAGACCTGGCAAAGCCCGAAAGTTTTGGCCAGATCTTTGCCTTCCAGGTACTGCCCACTATTGTGTTCTTTAGCGCACTCACAGCCGTGCTTTTTTACCTGGGAGTGCTGCAACAGATCATCCGGGTACTGGCCTGGGTAATGAAGCGCTTTATGCAACTGGGTGGCGCAGAGAGTCTAAGTGCTGCTGCCAATATCTTTATCGGGCAAACAGAAGCGCCGCTGCTTGTCAAACCGTATATCCGGGACATGACGCGCAGTGAGCTCCTCTGCCTCATGACAGTGGGAATGAGCACAGTGGCCGGCGGGGTAATGGGCGCCTACGTCGCTTTCCTGGGTGGAAATGACCCTGTACAACGAGAGATATTTGCCACACATTTGCTCACCGCCAGTATTATGAATGCGCCTGCCGGCATTATCCTTTCCAAAATACTCCTTCCGGAAGAAAACCCGGAGCAGCTGGACCGCCAGCTAAAGGTAGCCGGCGAGAAGAACGGGCAGAATATCCTGGATGCACTCACGCTGGGGATTCTGGATGGTCTGAAACTGGCAGTGAATGTAGCTGCCATGCTGTTGGCCTTTATTGCCCTGGTGGCCATGGTAAATTACATCTTCAAAGAAGGTATAGGTGCGTGGACCGGCCTGAACGGCGTGATCTCCGAAGTTACACACGGGCAGTACTCCGGGCTCTCACTCAGCTACCTGTTTGGCCTGGTATGCTCTCCTTTTGCCTGGATTATAGGAGTGCCTTCTATAGATATGATGCCCATAGGCCAGTTATTAGGCACCAAACTGGTGCTCAATGAGTTTCTCAGCTATGAGGCGCTCAGCAAGATCAAAGACTCATTAAGTCCGCAATCAATACTGATTGCCACTTATGCGTTGTGTGGATTTGCCAACTTTGCCTCTATAGGTATCCAGGTAGGCGGTATATCTGCCCTGGCACCGGAACGCCGGGCAGATCTTTCTTCACTGGGAGTCCGTGCCTTACTGGGCGGAACACTAGCCTGTATGTTGACAGCGGCCGTGGCAGGCATTGTGAGTAGTTTGTAACCGGTTGCACTCTCCTGGCACCGGTTCCGGAGATATGCTACAGGATTCCAAACACTTAAGTAATACGCCATATTATAATATCTCCATAGCTTCCGCCACTACAAACGTGCTGCCTGCTACCAGGATCCCATCAGCCTCTGCGGCAATGGCACGGGCAGCCGCCAATGCCTGGGCAACAGAAGGGTATGCCTGCCCTTTAAGCCCGGGAACGGCTGCACGAAGCTCCTCTGCCGGTAATGCACGAGGAAGCTGAGGCGCACAAAAATAGTACTGTGCATCTGGCGGAAACAATGGGAGCAGATGAGACAAGTCCTTATCCCGCACAACCCCCAGGACGATATGTAACTGTGCGGTCTGCATAGCCTGTACCTGGGCCAGTAACAGGCGAAGTCCGCTTTCATTATGCGCCACATCCAGAATAACCCTTGGATCTGAAGTGCTTTGCTCAAAACGCCCCCGCAGACCACTGTGTTTGCGCACCTGGGATAACGCCTCACGAATATGCGCTTCTGAAATATCGAACCCCCGCTCGCCCAACATATCCACGGCCACAAATACCCCGGGAAGGTTATATGCCTGGTAATCTCCGCCCAGGTCCAGTTCCAGTGCTGTAACATCCAGCAGTTGTTCATGGGTGAGCAGGAATTGCCTGTGTCCATTGGGCAGCCATTCCCCGGGCTGGGCGCTATACACATACCACGAAGGGAAAACCTGTGTACCCACCTGTTCTGCTGCCTCCAGGAACACCTCAAAGATCTCTTCCTGGTACTGGCCCAGTATACACGGCACATTGGGTTTCATAATACCTGCTTTCTCTGCGGCAATAGCCGGCAGGGAATCTCCCAGGTACTGCATATGGTCCCAGCCGATATTGGTAATGAGACTTAGCAACGGCTGTATAACGTTAGTGCTATCCAGCCGGCCGCCCATACCCACCTCGATGATAGCGATATCTACTTGCTGCTGGGCAAACATATCAAATGCCATGCCTACTGTTAGCTCAAAGAAACTGGGCTTATTAGCTTCTATCCAGGTTTTGTGTGCGGCCACCCAGTGCACTACCGCATCCTCCGGAACGTTGACGCCATTGAGACGGATACGCTCCGTAAAGCTTAGCAAGTGGGGACTGGTATACAAACCGGTGCGATAGCCCGCAGTGGAAAGAATAGCCGCCAGCATGGAGGAAGTGCTTCCCTTGCCATTAGTACCGGCGATGTGTATGCTCTTAAACTGCTCCTGGGGATTGCCCAGGTATGCACACAGTGCAAGCGTCTTCTCTAAACCGAACTTGATTTTACCGCCATGCAGCTGGTAAGTAGGAAGCAGCGTATAGAGCCACTCTACGGTTTGCGCGTAGGTCACGATTAATTGAGCGTATAACTGATGGTATAGTAACAAACCTGGTTGCCGGCACTGGCTTCCACCGGCTCAAAGCGCCAGTTGCGCAGCACATGCGTAGCAGCATCCCTGCTGGGCTGGCGCAAGCCGGGCGTAAGACCGGATACAGCCTCAAAGGAAAGCACCCTGCCATCCGGCGCAATAAGCACCTTATAGCGCACACGACCCTCGGAGTCAAACCGGATGCTGGGCCTGTCGGCACGGATCACCCCGCGCCCTCCCAGCCCGTCAAAACCATCTCCGCCACCACCGCCATAGAGACCGCGGGGATCCAGGGTACGTGCTTCCGGTGTGCCGGCATTGCCCACGCCAGTGCTGGTGCCATGATTGCTGCCGGCATTGCCTGTAGAACCCGTGGCTGTAGGACTGCCATTGGCCTGCGGATTGCCCTGTGCGGGCCTGGTATCATCCTTGGATGTGGGCCCCGGAACAGCGCTGGTCGCTTTGATGGGGGATTCTGCTGTCTGGGTAACGCCACCCGTACTCCCGCGTGCAGGTGCGCTGCTAGGTGCAGATTTCACCACCTTATCGGGTATCTGTGCTCTGGGGTCGGGGTCTTTGACGGGGTCCAGAAAATTATTGACGTCTCCACTCCCCTCCTGCTTATTGCCAAAATCCGTAGGTCCGCTGGCAGAACCACCGGGTTCCCCTTGAACAAAATCAATGACACCCACCGTGCGATAGGGATTACGTTCCGGCAAAGGCAAAGAAAAATGTATGGCGGGCAGCAGGTAAAACGAGAGATAGATCAATAATGCCAGTACACTGGTATACATCAGGCTCCGGGTACGATACTTTCGTTCCTGGGTAATCTCAAAGATTTCTTGTGTGCTCATGGGACATTCCGTTGGATCTATGCAGACCTGTACAAAAATAACGCCACAGTACCCCTGCTTTGTGTAGCCACTTGCAAGAAAGCACACACACCCCTCCGGCAGTCCGAACGGCATCCATAGCCAAAAGTGTGGATATAATCCCCCTTAAGATCAGTGCTGCCCCAGGTAATGGGTAGCATACACAGACATCTCACCCCGCAGGTCCAGTTGCACCTGGCGCACGACTTCCTCCGGTTGAGCAGGGTACTTGCCCAGCAGGTACATCAGCTTGGTAAGCCCGCTGGCCGTAGTCATATCCTGACCGGAGATCACGCCCACATCCAACAATTTCTTGCTGTTCTCATAGCGCTCCTGCTGCACCTTGCCGGCCTGGCACTGAGTGATATTCAGCACAATGAGCCCGTCTCTCACCCGTTGGTTAATGAGGTCGATAAACCAGGGAAAAGTGGGCAGGTTGCCCGTACCATAGGTCTCTACCACCAGCGCCCGCATACCCTCTACCTCAAACAGAGACTTGGCAAACTGCGGCGTAATACCCGGGAAGAACTTGATAACACCTACATTACCATCCAGTTTAGCCTGCGCCCGAAAAGGCTCCTGGGGTTTACCCAGCCAGTAATCTGTATAAAACTCCAGGTTTACCCCGGCTTCTGCCAACGGAGGATAGTTTGGGGATACAAAAGCATGAAACTTCTCGGCAGAGTTCTTGATCGCACGGTTACCCCTGTATACTTTGGAATCAAAATACACACAGACCTCCGGGATCATATGCTCGGCATGCCCGGCAATCTCCAGCGAGGTGGTGAAGTTCTCGCGCGCATCGCTGCGAATGACATCTATGGGCAGCTGTGCCCCGGTGAGGATCACGGGCTTATCCAGGTGCTCCAGCATAAAGGACAGGGCGCTGGCGGTATAGGCCATTGTATCCGTGCCATGCAGGATAACAAACCCGTCATACTCATGATAGTTATCCCAGATCAGCTGGGCCAGGTGCTCCCAGAACTCGGGCTCCACATTGGAACTGTCTATAGGTTGTTCAAACGCATGGTAGACGGGCTCCACCCCCAGCTTGTCTATCTCGGGCAGCAGGTGCAGGATGTATTTGAGCCCCACAGGCTTCAGATAAGGGCTGGTGGCACCCATCTGGATCATCCCAACCGTACCACCCGTGTAGATAATGAGAATTTTCTTCTTCAATGCAACAGCCTTGTGAGGCAAATATACACCTTAGCCCAGAAAGGAACGGGGTGTTTAGGGCCTGAAATGCGGAATGAAGACATAGGTTATCCCGATGTTTAGACCAGCGGTCAACCAATGAGATGAAGGGCGATTATCCGTGAAGGATGGCCTGTCGGGCCGGGGAGAGTAGAAGGGTTGGGTGGTGGTCTCTCCCAGCACCGTGCGCCGGTAGGTAGCGGATTTGTCTTCCGCATCCAGGAAACCGTATTCTGCACGCAGGCTGAGGTTCAGTTTTACATTATAGCGCAGCTTCACCTCCGCACCGGCGCCCAGTACTCCCCACAGCTGAAAAGCCTGGTAGGTATCCTTGCGGTCAGGGTACTGGTTATAAGTAACATACGGCGGCCCGGCAGGTTCTATGCGCAGGTTGCGGCGGGTCTCTTCAGCAGAAATGAGCAGACCGGGCTGCAGACCGCCTTCTACCATAAAAGCCAGCTTCTGGGTAGCATCCGTGTTCCACTTGACCAGGAAAGGCATCTTGACATAACGTAACCGCTGCTCATTGGTAGCAGTGGCCATACTGCCCAAACCGGTATCGTAGCTATGCGTATAAGTATGCCCCTGGCTGCTATATAAGAGGTTAGTCCCAAAGCTCCAGTAATTATCCAGCGCATACATACTGGAGAAACCGGCCGTCATACCCCAGGTAGTCTGGTAGCTGTGCGCAGTCTCCGGCGCAGAAGCATCATCTGCATTGCGCAACTGCGTGTACTGAGGCATAATGCGGATACCCAGGTGAAGGCCCTTCTGGGCATATGAACCCAGAGGACATAGAAGCAGAAGGGTGCCTAGCCAGGAAAGGTAGCGGTGTTGCATGACTACAATTATAGGAGTTTAGACTGTTTCTTGAATAAGCAGGCAGCACAAAACACTCGAAGCAATGCGCGGTTTCTATCCTGAAGCTCTCTCAGGTTAAGTATAGCTTGCTGAACTTCGTCAATCAATTCAAATACCTCCAGTTTCTCAAAAGACTTGTCCAGGTTATAGTCCGCATCATGCCGTAAATCCTGCAGCCGAATGAATGTCGCAGCAAAATGACGTAATACCTCCAATTCACTTTCCGGTGTAGACCTATGATAATCTACCAGATCCCTATACTTTGGAGGTAGCGGTTGTTTGTTAAAATTTGTACAGGCTTCTTTGATACTCGTATGTTCAAATGCACGGGCTGCAATGGCATGAACAGATCGCTGGGTATTCGAAAATAATAGTGTACAAGAGGTGCCTACCAAGTGATGGAACAAAGTATAATACGCTGCAGAAACCGCTCTTCTCAGGCTGGCCTGTTTGGGTCGCTTGGGTTCCTTGTGCGCCAGATGCCTGGCTTGCTCTAGTAAATCCTGCGCCAGCTTGATTGCCATCATACGGTTAATCCCTTTGGTTAATCTGTGTACGCTGGAAACGGAAATGAACAAAGGGTTGCTCCCGGGGGTACATAGCCCGCACATACTCTTGTATAGCTGTCTTAATAGCCTTCAGGTCATCTACCTTTAGCTTGTTTTCGATAACATCAGGCAAAAAATATACCGTTACTTTTAATTCAATAAAGTCCCATTCTTCACTGATATCACGCATTTCAACATACTCCACGGGCTGCTTTATAGCCTTGCGGGCCACTTCCAGCAGATCCTTTTCCTGTATCTTTTCCAGCGACAGATTCATCATTCCCGTTTTTTCAAAGATACGCAAAAGCCGGACATGGGTTTATCATGTCCGGCTTGCAAGCTACAGAAGCAGAGGGTTATCTGCCCAGCACTGCCACTGCTCCCTGGGGCGCTTTGGCCTGGGGAGTAGCGGCAGGTACCTCATGACGCTGCTCGGCAGCGGGTTTCACCATCTTGGCATCTTCCCTGCCTTTCAGCGCAGGCGCAATGACCAGCGCCACGATACAGGACAGCTTGATCAGGATGTTCATGGAAGGACCACTGGTATCCTTAAACGGATCGCCCACGGTATCACCGGTAACCGAAGCTTTATGGGGCTCGGAACCTTTGTAGTAGGTTTTGCCGCCAATATTCACGCCTTTCTCAAAAGACTTCTTGGCGTTGTCCCAGGAACCTCCGGCATTGCTTTGAAACAGGGCCATCAGCACCCCGGAAACGGTAATACCGGCCAGCAGGCCCCCCAGTTCGGCCGCGCCAAACATAAAGCCTACGAACACGGGCACAATAAGGGCCAGCAAACCCGGAGCGATCATGTGCCTAATGGCAGCATTCGTAGAAATCTGGATGCAACGGTCATAGTCGGCTTCTACGCCTTCCTTACCTTCCAGCAGTCCTTTGATCTCGCGGAACTGGCGGCGCACTTCTTCCACCATAGCGTTGGCGGCGTTACCCACAGCGCTTATGGCCAAAGAAGAGAATACGAACGGGATCATGCCCCCCACAAAAAGTCCGCCCAGTACACGGGCATTGGAAATATCGATCACGGTAAGACCGGTCATTTCCATATAAGCGGCAAACAAGGCCAGTGACGTGAGTGCCGCAGAGGCAATGGCAAAACCTTTGCCCACGGCAGCAGTGGTATTCCCCACGGCATCCAGCACATCCGTACGCTGGCGAACTTCCGAGGGCAAGCCGCTCATTTCGGCAATACCGCCTGCATTGTCGGCAATGGGGCCGAATGCGTCAATGGCCAGTTGCATACCGGTGGTAGCCATCATACCGCTGGCAGCCATAGCCACCCCATACAAACCGGCTACTTCATAGCTGGCCACAATACCCACCGCCAGGATGATAATGGGCATAGCCGTAGACATCATACCCACGCTAAGACCGGCAATGATATTAGTGGCATGACCGGTGCCGCTCTGGCGAACGATTTTGTTCACAGGGCCGCGACCCATAGCGGTATAGTATTCGGTAATAAGACTGATGGTAATGCCCACACCCAGACCTATGAGTACGGAGTAAAACACCGTCATACTGGTAAAAGCTTTACCACCGGCGGCTTCATCATAGAATTTATCCGGCAATACTCCGGCAATCAATACATAGGCGCCTACAGCCGTGAGTGCAATGGCCACTATGTTGCCGATATTCAGAGAAGTTTGGGGATTACCTTTCTCACTGACGCGTACAAAGAAAGTAGCGATCAGCGACAGCAATACGCCTAGTCCGGCTACCAGCAACGGCAGTACCACTGTGCCCAGTGAACCAAAAGTGCCGCCTGCCATGCTATGGCTGGCACCCAGGACCATAGTGGCAATGATGGTGCTCACATAGCTACCGAAAAGGTCTGCACCCATACCGGCTACGTCGCCCACATTATCGCCCACGTTATCGGCAATAACCGCGGGGTTACGCGGATCATCCTCGGGTATATTGGCTTCCACTTTGCCCACCAGGTCTGCACCCACGTCAGCGGCTTTGGTAAAAATACCGCCGCCCACACGGGCAAAGAGTGCGATGGTCTCGGCACCCAGGGAAAAACCGGTGATGACATTCAGCACCTTGTGCAATTCATGGCCGCGCAAGCCCTCGGAATTGAATACAGCCATGCAGACGATAAACAGCACACCCAGGCCGATAACCGCCAGCGATACCACGCCGATGCCCATGACAGAGCCGCCTCCGAAACTCACCGCCAACGCTTTGGACATGCTGGTTTTGGCAGCCTGCGCCGTGCGCACATTGCTGTTGGTAGCCACGCGCATGCCTATGTAACCGGCCAGTGCAGAAAAGACGGCGCCTATGACAAAGGCAATGCCCACTGTCCAGTGAGAAACCTGCGCATCTGCAGTAAAGGCCAATAGTATGGCCACCAGCACCACAAAACCCAACAACACTTTGTATTCTGCCTTCAGAAACGACATGGCGCCCAGCTGAATCTTGCGGGCTATACCACGCATCTTCTCGTCACCCGCGTCCTGCTTATTGATCCACTGCACCCGCAGGTAGGTGATAATGAGGGCCAGTATGCCCGCGGCTGGCACCGCGTATAGGTATTTTTCCATAGAAAAAAGGATAGATTTTTTGTGGAGTTGCAAATATAGTAGCAGCCCCCAATAAAGCACGTCATTTGGGGATGACTTTATTTTGAATGAATCTTTATTTTGTGGATATCTGTACCGTCGGCGCATGCTCCTATGAACAGCTGCGCCAGGTATTTTCTATTTTTCGCTTATGCCTGCACTGCATATCCTCAAAGAAGCGCCTCTGCCGGATGGTACGCTATGGGCCTATATCCGTTCTCTCCGGCATTTCATAGCGCATCCGCTGGAACACCTGGAAGAGCGGTTTGAGCGACATGGAGACATTTACCGCACCCGGATAGGCGACTGGCTGCATTATTACCAGCTGGGCCACCCGGACTATGCCCGGCATGTCTTGCAGGAGAATCAGAAGAACTATGTCAAAAGCGATGTCTTCCTCCATGTCAAATTGTTATTAGGCAACGGGCTGCTGACCAGCGAAGGAGACTTCTGGCGCAGACAACGGCGGCTGGCGCAGCCAGCTTTCTATAAGGCTCGCATTCAGGCCCTGTATGACCGTATGGCCGAGGAATGCCAGAACCGGGTGAATGCCTGGCAACAGCAGCTGAATGCCGGCCAGCAGGTATTGCCCGTGTACAAAGACATGATGGCGCTGACGCTGAACATTGCGGGCCATACCATGCTGGGCTATGACAGCAGCGAACTGACCGACACCGTCAACCGCAACTTCTCCTATGCCCATGAGTTTGTCAACCGGCGGATACAGCGGCCCGTCAATTTCCCCGCACACCTTCCCCTGCCCAGCCACCGGCGGTTCTGGAAAAGCGTGCGTGTGCTGGATGATATTGTCCAGGAGATCATAGCACACAAACGCAGGCACCCGGGCGGAGCGGACCTGCTGAGCCTGCTGATGGAAACCGTGGACGAGCAGGACGGCAGCAGTATGACGGACACCCAGCTGCGCGATGAAGTGCTGACGTTCTACATAGCAGGTCATGAGACCAGCGCCAATGTATTGGCCTGGGCGCTTTACCTGCTGGCCACCCACCCGGAGGTACAGACCGCGCTGGCTCAGGAGCTCAGCACCCTGCCGGAAGGGATACCCCCCGTTGCAGAATTGATGGCGCTGCCCCTGCTGGGCGCGGTGATCAATGAAACTATGCGGTTATACCCGCCTGCCTGGGTGATCCCCCGCAAAGCGCTGAAGGACGACCAGGTGGGCAACTACAAGATCCACCGGGATGCCAATGTGGTGATCAGCGTATACCACCTGCACCGGCATCTGCAGTTCTGGGACAATCCTGCCGATTTTGACCCATACCGCTGGATGGACGGCCGCACGGAAAATCTGCATAAATTTGCTTATATCCCCTTTGGCGCCGGACCACGTATCTGCATAGGTCAGCATTTTGCCTTGCAGGAGATCCGCCTGGTACTGGCTTTGTTGCTCCGTCGTTTCTGCATAGCTTATCAAGGCCCTGCCATAGCGCCCAAACCGCTGGTTACCCTGCGCCCCGACTCCGAACTACCCCTAACCATCCGCCTACGCACATGAGCGCCGCCAAGATCCTGAACCGGCCGCACCGGCTAGCGGTGCTGCTTTTGCTCCTGCTGATCCTGATAGGGTGCTATCGCTACGACCGTATCTGGCAGTTGCCGCCCGGCGCCATCCATAACTGGCGGCAGGTAGATGCCCTGAGCATGACGGACTACTACTATTATGAGCACACCCCGCTCCTCTCGCCGCGCACCTACAATCTGTTCGACGGAGACCCGCAGGTGATGGGAGAATTCCCGGGCCTGTATTGGGTAACCGCCCGCCTGTATGACCTGTTGGGCCCGCAGGAGGCTATCCTGCGCATCCTGGTAAGCCTGCATTTTCTCAGCCTGCTGATGGCCGTGTATATGTGCGGCTGGGCGTTGTTCCGGCACCCTGCATGGGCGCTGGTGCCCGCCTTATTCCTGGTATCCATGCCTGTGCTGGTATACTACGGCAACAACTACCTGCCAGATGTACCGGCACTGAGCTGGGCTGCCTGGGGGGTCTATGGCTTTATCCGCTACCGGCAGGGCAGGTCTCGTGCATGGGTATGGGTCGTCGCCGGGTTTTCGCTGGGCGCCTTGCTGAAAATAACGGCCTTGCTTCCCCTGGCCGGACTGGTACTGGCGGAAGGCATCCGGCATTTCCGCCAGAAAATATGGCCCCGGCCCGGCTGGGCTCTGGCCCTGCTTAGCCCCTGGCTGGTGGGGGTACTCTGGTACAGCTACTCACGGGCCTACCAGGCCGCGCACACGCCTTATTTCCTCACCAAAGCGCTGCCCGTCTGGACCTACAGCCTGGCGGAGATCCGCCAGTACCTGGGAGAGATGTACATCAACTGGGGCAGCTTTTATATGAGCAAATGGCTGCTGGCCTTCCTGGTGCTGGGCGGGGGCTATCTCCTGGTTCGCTGGCAAAAGGGATGGTTCTGGCAGATCACGGGCACTATGGCCGCAGGATTATTGCTGTTCGCAGTCATGTTCCGGGGGTTTGCCCCGCATGATTACTTTGTCATCCCTTATTACATGATAGGAGTGATGTTGCTGTGGCAGGCAGGCCTGTGGGCACGCAGCCAGCTCAACTTTAAGCAATATCACCTGGTCAGCGCCCTGCTGGTAGTTGTCATGGGCCTGCACCTGCTGCACACCAGGAGCCAGTTATGGGGGGGCTATTACCACAACGGCTCAGAGTTTGCCCACCCGGCCTACCGGGAAGCCGGATTCCACACATTCCTGTCGCAACATGGGGTGAACCATCACACACCCGTGATCTCACTACCGGACGATACGCCCAACCTTACCCTCTACCTGCTCAAGGCTCCCGGCTGGACGCAGTTTAACCTGCCGCTGGACAGCGTGCCCTCCCCTGCCCTACAGCAAAAACTGGCTACACAGGGCGCCCGGTTTGTGGTGCTGCATGAGCCAAAGTGGAAACATCACCCCGGTGTGCGGCCCCTGTTGGGCGATTCACTGGGCACATATGGCCCGGTAACGTTATACAGGTTCCTGAAACAGGGTGTATAACACCGTATGCCCCACCGCCTTCAGCGTTCTGGGGTCTATGGTCTGAATATCATCCCCGTGGGTATGCCAGTGCTCAAAGAAGGTTTTGGCCTCATCCTGTAAGTTCAGGTGAATGATATCTACATAGGCAATACCCAGGATATTGCCCACTACGGCATGATCATCCAGGATAGGGGGGTAATTGGCAAAGAGGAAATAGCTGCCGTAGCCCAGCGAGGCGGCATTTTGCCAGATGCGTTTGACCAACTGGGGTGCAGACTGCCGGCTGAATCCTTCCTGCAGGAAAGTGGCGTCTTTGGCGCCCACCATATCCAGGTTAATGGCCCAGGCGGGTGAATACCCCGGCTTGTGGCGGTTGCGCGCCCAGTAACGGCTGCCGTGGCACCAGGAGTTATCGTTCTGGCTTTCTCCCCCGTCCTCCGCATCCCATAGCATAAAGTCCACACCTATAGGCAATTCACTGCCCTGTATTACCCGCGCGATCTCCAGCAGCACTGCCACCCCGCTGGCGCCGTCATTAGCACCGGGAATGGGCTCACCCTGCCGCTTAGTGTCCGCATCCGCTACCGGGCGGGTATCCCAGTGTGCAGAGAGCATGACCCGGAAGGTGGCCCGGGGGTTGTAGCTGGCAATGATGTTCCTGAGTTCCAAAGGACGATCCCGGTGGTCCTGTATGCGGGCCTGCTGCACCTGGGTCTCCAGCCCATACTGTCTGAACTTGCTCACCAGCCAGTCTGCACAGCGGGCATGGCCGGGGGTCATGGGTACGCGGGGGCCAAAGCTCAGTTGTTTCTGCACAAAAGCATAAGCCGTGTCGCCATTGAACTCCGGCACCTGGCGGGCGGGCTTGGTTGCCACGGGCGTGTCTGCGGGGGTATTCTTTACAGGAGGGGGGGTATCTTCACAACCGGTAAGACTCCCTCCCCCAAGAGCCAGGACACATAAGAGAAATAGCAGGCGCATAAGACGGGTTTTGGGAGCAAGATACACAGGGGGCGTTATAGGGTTCGGTACCAGGCATAAAAAAACCCCGGAGTACCGGGGTTATACTGGGCAGGGAGAGAGGGATTCGAACCCCCGGACCCTTTCAGGTCAGCTGTTTTCAAGACAGCCGCAATCGACCACTCTGCCATCTCCCTGTGATCGCACACCTATGGTGTGAACAGTGGGTGCAAAGGTAGAACAGAAGAGATTTCCACGCAATACCCACAGGCATTTCAGGCGCCCCGCCAGGCGCCCGATCGTTTGACCAGTTGAATGACCTCTTCTATCTTGTTCATCCAGAAGCTTTTCATGCGTTCCCGCTCTTCGGCAGAAGGCAGTTTTTCCTGGTGGAAAGCCAGTATGGCTTTATCGCCCCGGGCGGTGGTCCTCACCTGCAGGATAGAGGGTTGCTCCCAGTGAGCGGGCTGCCACGTCATGCGTATATGGGAACCCGGTTTGAAGACCCGCACCTCTCCCCGTATATTGTCCTCCGTCTGGTATACATCATTGTTTGCCGGTGACGAAGTAAACTTCCCAAGCCATATTTCCAGGCCCGCATCCGAAACAAGAATATCCCACAGCTTGTCCTTATCTACAGGCAGGGTGCGCGTCACACCTATCTGGAAACCGGCATCTGCTGTTTGCCCCAGCACCCGCTTACCAATACATCTTTGATACCCAAGCGCTATCTCCTGGCACCACCAGATATTGTCCACTTCCCGGGTCAGCACTGTCACAATTTCTTTATGCGTCAAGACTTCTGCGCCCAGGTCATTCAGGAAAGCTATCCATTGCGCCCAGGTGCTCCCGGTATTTTTCTCCACTGCGGCATCGGAGATGCCTGTGATCTTCTGCCAGTCGGCCATCATGAGGATATGCTATTGCAAGAATCTGATTCCATGAACCGCCATGGCGTTATGCAGAGTCAGGAGAGCGTGTTTGCCAATACCATGCAACTCTGCAATGTCCTTTTCCCTGAAGTCCGCCAATTGCTCCAGGGAGCTGATACCGGCTTGCTGCAAGGCTCGCTGAGCAGGCTTACTTATCCGGGGCAGTGCAATGGGTGCTTTCATGGTATTCGTTCGATAGGCTGCCAAGTAAAAATAAACACCTCTGCCATTTGCGGCAAGCCCTGTTTCACAAACGCCGGCCGGCCTGCCACTGGGTATTGTCCTGCTGCATACCGTCCTGGGCATCCGTAGCGCGCTTGAGTAAAAGCCGCTGCTCACGGATGCGGTTCTGCTCCAGCACCAGCCGCTCAATGTTGCTGTTGAGATGAAAGCCCAGTTGTAACACAAAGCTGATCCAGTAGAACCACACCAGCAGCATGATAGCAGCGCCCAGGCTGCCATATACTTTATTGTAATTGGTAAAATTCTGGAGGTAATAATTGAGGCCCAGCATCGCCAGCAATAATAACAGCGCCGCCACTACCGAACCGGGAGACAGGTAGCGCCATTTGTAGGAATAGGTGGGCGCCGTGCGGTAAATAAAGTTGAGGGCCATCAGCAGGGTAACAAGTATCGCCAGGCGGCTGACCAGCAGGGCCCCCAGGTACTGGACATTGCCCAGCAGGGTATAATCCTTGGCATAGCGGGCCATCCACTGCTCTCCCACTACAAAGACGGTAATGGCCACTGTAGCCAGCACCAGGGAAACCAGGAAGATATACAGCCCCACCCAGGTGTGCTGAAAGAAATTACGGTCCTTGCGGTGCAGGGGGTCCATGCTGTTAAAGGCATTGGCCATGGCCATCACCCCGCGTATACCCAGGAACAGGACTACCAGGAGGGAAAGGCTAAGCCTGCCCACATTCCGCTGGTTGAGCACCCCCAGAAAGGTATTTTCCAGCAATTCAAACGCCTGGGACGGCAGGGAATTCCGTAGCAGCTCCATGATCTCGGCGTCCAGATTGGCCACGGGCATAAAGGGGAGCAGCGAGAAAAAGAAAATGAGCGTGGGAAAGATGGCCAGGAAAAAGGAATAGGCCATAGCCGCACTGTTGAGCACGAACGCACGGTTATTGATACTGCGCCACAACATCACCAGGATGGAATAGAGCGGCATATCCTTGAGGCCAGGCAGCCGCACACGGGACAGCACCTCGAATAACAAGGCATCTGCCCAGGTTTGTAACCTGCGGATAAAGGCTAGGATTCTTGCCAGCATTGGTCTATCTGTTCCAGGAAAAACGCCGGCGGGCGGCAGGGTTTCATGGTATCCTTATGAATGAAGACAAGCACCACCTCTCCGGTCACCAGCAACTCACCGGCTTCATTCACCACCTCATGATGAAAGTGGATCCTGATACCCGGGCGGGTACGCACTTCGGTGCGGATGGTGATCAGGTCATCGTAGGTGGCAGCTTTATGGTACTGCAGCCTGAGCTCCAGCACCGGCAGCATCACCCCATATTTGTGCTCAAAATCAGCATAGGGTGTGCCCAGGCTGCGCACCCAGTCTGTGCGGGCCACTTCAAAGTAAGTGGCATAGTTGCCATAATAGACATACCCCATCTGGTCTGTCTCGGCATACCGCACACGCAGGGAGGTTTCCATCCGAATCATACCTTTACTCCGATTAATGCCCCGCCTCCACCAGTTGCACAGAGGACTCCGCTTCAACCGGCCCGTCCTGCAATACCCCTTCCCAGCGGGCAATGACAGCGCTGGCCAGGCAGTTGCCCACCACGTTGACGGTAGTGCGGCCCATATCCATCAGCTCATCTATGCCCAGTATGGCAAAAATAATGTAGGTGGGCAAGCCAAACTGAGCAGCCGTGCCCAGCAAAATGATAAGAGAAGCCCGGGGCACCCCCGCCACCCCTTTGCTCGTGAGCATGAGGGTAAAGACCATAAGCATCTGGCTGGAGAAGCTCATCTCTATCCCGGCGGCCTGCGCCACAAATACCGAGGCCAGCGCCAGGTACAGCGTGGTGCCATCCAGGTTGAAACTATAACCTGTGGGCATGACAAAAGCCACCACATGCCGGGGCACACCAAAACCCATCATGCGTTCCATGGCGCTGGGCAAGGCCGCCTCACTGCTGGTGGTGGCAAACGCAATGGAAGCCGGCTTCTGCACGGCCTTGAGAAAACGGGGGATGTTGATCCGGGCGATGAGGGCCACGGGAAACAGTACTGCCAGCACAAAGAAGATCAGTGCCAGGTACAGTGTTCCCAGGAGTTGGAACAAATTGCCCAGCACCTCCAGCCCCATATGCCCCACCGTATAAGCCATGGCGGCCCCTACCCCCAGCGGGGCCAGGTACATGACCAGCTCCACGAACTTGAACATGGTTTCGGAGAGGCTTTCGCAGAAGCGCAGCATGGGCCGCTTCATCTCGTCCTTCCGAACGAACGCCAGGGCCACGCCAAACAGCAGGCTGAAGACCACTATCTGCAGGATCTGCCCTTCGGTAACGGACTTGGCGATGTTCTCGGGGAAGATATGCAGGATAATGTCCTGTACAGACTGGGCGGGGGGCACGGCCACCTGCTCGCTCTCCGCTACCGCTTTGGGAATCACCACCCCTTCTCCCGCACGGGTGAGGTTAATGGCGCCGATGCCAATGAACAAGGCAATAGTGGTAACCACCTCAAAATAGAGGAGCGACTTCCACCCCATGCGGCCCAGCTGTTTCATATTGCTGTGCCCGGCCACGCCCACCACCAGGGTAGCAAACAGCAAAGGGGCGATGGACGCTTTGATCAGCTTGAGGAATGCCTTGCTAAAGACATTGAGCTCCTGCGAACTCTCCGGGAAATAGTAGCCCACGGCAATGCCCAGCGCCATGCTGACCAATATCCAGGTAGTGAGGCTGCGCTTGTACAGGGCAAAAACCACCAGGGCGGCAAGCGCCGCAAACTGGCTGATACTATGCGCCATGCCAGGCACAGAGACCCCCAGGTACTCCAGGCCTCCCAAGATAGCCACCACAGAAATGGCGGCTACTGCCACCAGCAGAATGCGTTGTTGAATAGGCATGGCCGCAAGTTATCACTTTATGGAGAAAGTACCGGGCGCTAGGCCAGTTGACGGGCCAGCAAGGCAAACTCCGCCACGCTGAGCTGCTCCGGCCGGCGGGCAGCCCAGCCCTCGGGCAACTCCAGCGGCAGGCTCTTCACGGCATTGCCCAGCATCTTGCGCCGCTGGTTAAAAGCGGTCTTCACCACCTGTGCCAGGGGCGCCAGCGCCAGCTCATCCGCCTGCCGGCGGCGGACCAGCCGGATGACGCCGCTATGCACCTTGGGCGGCGGAGAAAAAGCACCCGGAGGCACTGTGAAGGCATATTGCACCTCGTAGTAATATTGCAGCAATACGGACAAAATCCCATATTCCTTGTTATCCGGCGGAGCGGCTATGCGACGGGCCACCTCCCGCTGCAGCATAAATACCCCTTCCTGCACCTGTGCCCGCAGTTCCAGCATGCGGAAGAGAATGGGGGAAGAAAGGTTATAAGGCAAGTTGCCGATCCATGCCTGAGATCCTGGGGGTAAATCGCACTCCAGGATACTGGCATGAATGACCCGCACCTGCGGCAACTCCCGGGCCAGCCACGCCACGCTTTCATCGTCCACCTCCACTGCCGTGAGGTTCAGCCCGCGTGCGACCAGGCGTGTGGTGAGCACCCCCATGCCGGGACCGGTTTCGATAACGGGCAGCTCACTGCGTTGTAACAAACCTACAATTCGGTCTGCCACAGGCTGGGAAGTGAGGAAGTGCTGGCCCAGCCATTTTTTCGCGCGAACTTTATCAGAAGATGCCATTTCGCAAACATACGGCTATTCGCCTGCAAGTTTTACTAACTTTACCGCCGCTAAAAACAACTCTCTCCTATTCTACCCAACATTATTTCCTATGCAAATAGAGATTGTAGAAAAAATAGATACCGGTAAGCTCTCACTGGTTTTGCTATGCAAGGAAAACCTGGAAGCAGTGCGTGCAGGGGTACCCAACCTGCCCAGGGACCTGGAGCTCACGGCCGAAGACTGCAACAAAGAAGCGCAGTTCCGCTACTGGACGGCCGACCAGCGATGGCTGTTCTATGGCATGGGTCACCTGGAAGACGTATCTCCCGAGGCAGTGCGCAAGCTGATCCACAAGGCTGTGGGCGAAGCCAACCAGACCAAAGCCAGCCACCTGCAGATCGTACTGCTGGGCATGACCAGCCACCACGACGCCCGCCTGCTGGCGATGGCCCTGGGAGAAATGCCCATTCTGAGTAACTACCAGTTCCTGGTACACAAGACCCAGGAGGTCAAAAAGAACACGCTGGAAAATATATACCTGCTCACCGATATTGCAGATGCCAAACGACTGGTAAAACAGGCGGGCATCGTAGCCCAGGCCGCCTGCCTTACCCGGGACCTGGTAAACGAGCCGCCGAACATCATCACTGCCGAAACACTGGCAGCACAAGCCCAGAAGCATGGCAAAGCCGCCGGCATAGAGGTCAAGGTGCTCCATAAAAAAGAAATCGAGGAGCTGAAAATGGGCGGCTTGCTGGCAGTGAATCGCGGCAGCGCCCTGCCGCCCACCTTCACTATCATGGAATACAAGCCCAAGAACGCCCGCAACCAGAAGCCCGTAGTGCTAGTGGGCAAAGGTATTGTATTTGACACCGGCGGGTTGAGTCTGAAACCCACCCCGGGCAGTATGGACAGCATGAAATGTGATATGGCCGGAGCCGCTACTGTAATTGGTACCCTGGTGGCCATTGCACAGAATGAACTGCCCGTGCATGTGATAGGACTCTTGCCTGCTACGGACAACCGTCCGGGTTATGACGCCTATACCCCCAACGATGTGGTGACCATGATGAGCGGCCTCAAAGTGGAGGTACTCAACACGGACGCAGAAGGCCGCATGATCCTGGGAGATGCGCTGCACTATGCCAAACGCTATACGCCTGAGCTGGTGATAGACCTGGCCACCCTCACCGGGGCAGCCGTCGTCGCACTGGGCAGTCATGCCACGGCGCTTATGAGCACTGCAGACCGGGAAGTCACCCAGCGGCTGGCAGAAGCCGGGGAACGCATGTATGAAAAGGTGGCAGAGCTTCCCCTCTGGGCCGAATATGATGAACAGATCAAGAGCGACATTGCAGACATCAAGAACATAGGCGGCAAGGGTGCCGGCACCATTACCGCCGGCAAGTTCCTGCAACGCTTTACAGACTATCCCTGGATGCACCTGGACATCGCCGGCACCGCTTACCTGGAGGGCGCCATCGGCTGGCGCCCCAAGAATGCCACCGGTACCGGCGTGCGCCTGCTGCATGAGTTCCTGGCCCACTACGCATGAGCACACGCCCACACCTGCACAACGAGCTCCCGGTGGTAGGCATCACTTTGGGAGATGTGAACGGCATCGGTCCGGAACTGGCCATCAAAGCCTTCAATGACCCGGAGATGCTGAGTATCTGCACCCCTGTATTACTGGGGCCCGCCAAGGTGGTGCAATGGTATCGCAAGCTGTTGCAACCCAAGAACTTCCACGCCATTGCTCCGGAACAGATCGGCAAATACAAGCCCGGCCACATATACCTGGTCAACACCAGCCCGGACATGGAGCAGCCGCAGCCCGGACAAGCCTCTGCCGAGGCGGGCAAGGCCGCCGCAGCCGCGCTGGAGGAAGCCATTAAGCAACTGGATGCCGGAATGCTGGATGTGCTGGTCACCCTGCCGATAGAAAAGAACGCCATCCACGGCGACGCATTCCCCTACCCCGGGCATACGGAGTTCCTGACAGAACGCCTGCGGGCCAGGCAATCGCTCATGTTCATGATACATGAGAGCCTCAAGGTAGCCGTGGCAACCAACCATCTGCCGCTCCAGGAGGTCTCCCGCCAGTTGACAGTAGATGCCCTGGTGCAGAAGCTGGTATTGATCCATAATAGTCTGAAACTGGACTTCCGCCTGCAGAAGCCGCGTATCGCCGTGCTGGGCCTCAACCCCCATGCCGGAGACAAAGGGTTGCTGGGCAAGGAAGAACAGACCGTCATCCTGCCGGCCATTGAGCAGGTCAGAGCCCAGGGTATATTTGCCACAGGTCCTTTCCCGGCCGACGGTTTCTTTGCCGAGCATACCTACCGCAAGTTCGACGGTGTACTGGCTATGTACCACGACCAGGGGCTGATCCCTTTCAAAACCCTGGCAGGCCATGAAGGGGTCAACTTCACAGCAGGATTACCTGTTGTGCGCACCAGCCCGGACCACGGTACGGCCTTTGATATTGCCGGCAAGGGAGAAGCCGATGCCACCTCTCTCCGCGCTGCTATTTATTGGGCTATCGATATCTACCGGGTGCGGCAGGACAACGAACACCTGGCCAAACATGCACTGAAATCCGGCGCTGCGGCCAAATTCACCTCCGGGCAGGATGAGGATGCGCCACTGGGAGACTAAACTGAACTGAGCTTTGGTGCTAAGTCCATCTATTTTCAAAAAAAATTGAAAATAGAAACCCAAGTGTGCATCTTTGTGTTGCGTAGTAAACCTATACACGGATGCAGAGCAGCCCTTCCCTCTACCTGGCAGACAATCGACTGAACACGACGGAACTCACCATTCGCGACAAGGTGCGTGCGGGTATCCGCCTGACGGATGATGATGCCCTGGCCTTGTATGAAAGCGAGAACCTGCCCTTCCTCGGTGCACTGGCCCATGAGGTGCGTACCCGGAAGCATGGGCTGAATGCCTATTTTAACCGCAACTTCCATATAGAACCTACCAACATCTGCATCTATACCTGCGCCTTCTGCGCCTTTGCGCGCCGCCCCGGTGAAGATGGCGGCTGGGAATACCGGCTGGATGAGATTGAGGATATAGTGCGGGCATATGACGGCAAACCCATTACAGAAGTGCATATCGTAGGCGGCGTGCACCCCAAGCGTGGTGTCGACTATTACGGCGAGATGATACAGCGTATCAAAGCCATCCGCCCGGATATCCACGTCAAGGGCTTCACGGCCGTGGAGCTGCGTGTGATGTTTGCCCGCAGCAAGATGACTACCGAGCAAGGACTGCTGGCACTTCGGGAATATGGCCTGGACAGCCTGCCCGGCGGGGGTGCAGAGATCTTCCACCCGGAGATCCGCAGCCAGATCTGCGACACCAAGGCTGATACCGAGAACTGGCTGCATATCCATGAAACGGCCCATAAACTGGGTATCCCCAGTAACTGTACTATGCTCTACGGGCATATTGAGCAATACCGCCACCGCGTGCATCACCTCAGCCTGCTGCGCAACCTGCAGGACCGCACGGGCGGCTTCAATACCTTTATCCCCCTCAAGTTCCGGGATGATAATAACGACCTGAGCTATGTGGGAGAGACCACCGTTATTGAAGACCTGAAGAACTACGCAGTCTCCCGCCTCTACCTGGATAATATCGCCCATATCAAAGCCTACTGGCCCATGATCGGCAAGACTACCACTCAAATGGCGCTGAGCTATGGCGTGGACGATGTAGACGGCACTATAGACGACAGCACCAAGATCTATTCGATGGCCGGCAGCGAAGAGCAAACCCCCAAGATGAGCACACCGGAGCTGATCCAGCTGATCCGGCAGGCAGGGCTCATCCCCATAGAGCGGGATACCCTCTACAACGTGCTGCACGACTATAGCAAGGAAACCTTTGCAGAACCCGCTGCCTGACCCCCATGAATAACCCCTCCCCCCCTTTGCGCCTGTTTCTCATGAGACACGGAGAGACGGACTACAATAACCAGTCCATTATGCAGGGCGGCGGGGTAGACAGCAACCTGAATGAAGCCGGCCTGCAACAATCCCGGCTATTCCATGACCACTACCGGGATACCCCTTTTACAGCTATTTATACCAGCGGTTTGAAGCGTACGCTGCAGACCATCCAGCCTTTCGTGCGGCCGGGTCTCCGCCCCATGCCGCTGCTGGAACTGAACGAGATGTCCTGGGGTGTGCTGGAAGGGCAGCCCCGCACAGATGAGGTGGAGCGCTTATTACAGCAAGCGCTGACGACCTGGACCGGGGGCAATACCTACTTTGCGGTGCGGGGCGGAGAAAGCCCCGAACAGGTGTGGGAGCGTGCCCATAGCGGCATCCGGCATATCATGCAAAAGCATACCGGCGGCGGGAATGTGCTCATCTGCACACACGGGCGCACCCTGCGCATCCTGTTAAGCCAGATGCTGGGTTACGGGCTGGCGCATATGCAACGCTTTGCCCATGCCAATACCGGGCTGAATATCCTGCGGGTAAGCGGTAACCGCTTTATCCCGGAGCTCCTGAACGATACCCGTCACCTGACAACCGTACCGGCCTGAAACCTATACCTGCCATGAAGCTGGCTGCCGTCTCCTATCTCAATACCAAGCCCTTCCTGGAAGGGCTGCACACACATCCCATAGCCTCAGAACTGGAGATCCTGGAGTGCGTACCCTCTGAATGCGCCCGGCTGTTCCTGGACAGGGCCTGCGAAGTAGCGCTGGTGCCCGCCGCGGCGCTGTTACAACTTCCCCAGGCGCATCTCCTGGACAAGTGGTGCATAGGCGCTGCCGGGCAGGTAGACAGCGTATACCTGTTCAGCCAGGTACCCATCCCTGAAGTTACGCACCTGGTACCCGACAGCCACAGTCTCACCAGCAACCTGCTGGCGCGCATCCTGATGACCCACCACTGGCGAAAACCGGTCACTCTCCTTCCGCACGGTAACTGGGCAGAAGACATCCGGGACACGACAGCGGGAGTAGTGATCGGCGACAAGGCCGTTCAGGCGCGCCACCGCTATGCCTACCGCTATGACCTGGCCGAGGCCTGGCACAGCTACACCGGCCTGCCCTTTGTATTTGCCGTGTGGGTATACTGGCCCAACCAGGTAACTGCCGTGCAGCGTACAGCGCTGGAAGCCGCTTTTACCCTGGGCCAGCAAAGCCGACATGCCGTGGCAGAAAAATGGGCGCATCATTTTGGGCTAAGCTCCCTGGAGGCGCTGCATTATTTTGAGCACAGCATCTCCTATGAGCTGGATGCCGCCAAGCAACAAGCATTGGCACGTTACCTGCAGCTGGGCGCTCAACTGGAGCGCACCACTTCGCCGGACCTGGTGATCGGGTGACCTACAGGCAACGGCTAACCCCATTCACATGGAAACCTTTGTAGCAATGCAGCCCCACGGTCAGCAAGGGCTTGCCCCACTATAAATCTATGCGCAAATGGCGGTGCAGATTGCAATCAGCAACAAGAAGCCCTTTTCCTGACCCGAACCTGGATCTGGCGATACTGTCCTGGACAAAGTGCCTGGAAACCGGGAAGTCCCGGCAAGCGAATCTACCGTCTCCTGGACCAGGTCAGGAGCTGGCTGGAAGCGGACCATGGACGCAAGGTTCTACTGTATGAGGTGCGGAAGAAGGGTGTAGCCTGAACCCAAAAAACTATAATGCCGGACAAATATCCCGGCATTATAGTTTTTTGAGAGGGGGTGATGCGAATCTAGTTGGTGATCATCATCCGTTTGCTATCTACAACTTTACCATCAACGATCAGCTGGTAGATATAGGTACCGATAGCAAGTGTATGGGCTGATATGATCTCCTGGCCATAACCTGTTTGTGACAGTTTGGCTTTATGCACGATTTCTCCTTCTACAGTCATCACGACAATCCTTGCAGACTGTGTAGTTGCAGGCAGGTAGTAGGGTATGGTCGTTTGTTTATTGAAGGGATTAGGGGCATTCTGGCCAAGAGTGGGCAGTTGCTTGTCCTGAATGTTGTCATCAGGGAATTCAGGTTGTTCACTCTTTCTGGCATCGCAGCATTTCATGAGCGACTGTTCCAGTTGGTTGAGCCGCTGTTCCAGCTGGGTTACCCGGTTATGCAGCTGCCGGTTTTCCTGCTGCAGGGTCTGGAACTGCTGTCTGTCTGCACTCATATCCTCTTTCATGGCCTGTACCAGCACAGGGATGATCATGTCGTATTCGATAGCCCAGCCCGTGGAATCCTGTCCGCCCACTGCTTCGGGTAGAATAGTCTTTAGTTCCTGGGCCTTGAAGCCCATTTGACGCGAAGTGGGTAACTGGAGGGCAACGGTATGAGGGTCAGACGTTTTAGCCATTTTGCCAGTAGATGAGAAGGAAACAGTAGCATCATACGTATAGCTAATCGGATTCATCTTTTGTATAAGCTCACGTGCATTCTCTATGCTGTTAAAGTCTCTTTTCATTCTCTCATCAGATGGTTTATAGTAACCGACCGAGGAATAGACGGCTCCGTTGACCGAGAGCTGAGCAGTATAAGGACCAACATTACCTCCGCCTACTTGTGCACCTGATACATCAACCGGGTTATGCATTCCGATACAAACAGCTCCTTTTGTGGTAATACCAAGATTCTGGGAAGCCAAATTATTAGGAGCCGACAGTGTATCCCAGATTAATATGCCGCGTTGCCCTTCAATCCTTATGGCATCACCTCCGTTCTTGCTGTCTATACGGATGCCGTCTCCATTATTGTATTCAACAATGGCAAGGCCATGTCCTGCGTCCGCTTCAAGAATCGAAATACCTGCCCCTTGCCCCGTCTCGCTAATATACATGCCATCTCCGGCATGGCTTTCAGAAAGGATAGCAGCTGTTCCGTTTCTTGTCTCATTTACTATCAAACCATTGTTATTACCTGTTTCGTCTATCTGCACGCCATTTCTGGTCAGGGCAACTAGCTGTAACTGAGCGGATGGTGTAGTCGTGCCAATGCCTACACTTGTAGAAGAAAGTCCTGTGCGGCCTATAATAAGCGTATTACTTTGGCCAACAGTGGCATTCTGGCCAATAGCCATTGCATTGCTCAGATTAGCCTGTGATACATTGGCGCCACTGCCAATCAGTATATTACCACTACCTGTTGTGTTGGCATCTCCAGTTCTAAAACCGATAAACACATTTTGATTACCTTCATTACTCCGCCCCGTCTGTGAACCGATAAATACGTTTTGGTTACCGCCACTACTGTTAATGGGAGTGTTATAAGCCGGCAGTGTATTGATCTGTTTACCCGTGGAAGCCCCTACATATGTATTGTTATTGCCGGTAGAAATGCCATTCCCGGATCTTGCACCCACAAGCGTGTTGGCAGAGCCCGTATTGACCACTCCTGCCTGGCTGCCTACATAGGTATTAAGGTTTCCGGTGACGTTCAGGGTTCCGGTAAATTGCCCCAAAAAGGTATTGAAAGCACCCGTAGTATTGCTGCTGCCACTCCATCCGCCAAAGAAGCTGTTAAACGGAGCATTATTCACACGTCCGGATTTAGCACCGACGACTGTAACATAGAGGCCGGGGTCGATCGAGAACTGGGGATCAACCTGCAAAATATAACCGGCGGTGGCGCCTTGTGCCATAAGGCCCGCACCATGCCCTACGAGTGTAAAACCAAGGGAATTTTTGACATCCCGACCTGCCGTTTCTCCTATACAGGTGGCCCAGCCATTATTGGTAGCGGTACCCCCCATTGCTTGTATGCCAACAGCTGTGTTACTGCTGACGGCAAAATTAACCCCGTTTGTAAAAAATGTGGCCTGCAGCCCGGCGCCAGCGCCTACATATACATTGCGGTCGCCCCAGCTGCTTTGCCCGGCCCTGTCTCCAATAAAAGTATTGCCGGCCGCAGGATTGTTCATACCGGCATTGAAGCCCAAGTGCACATCTGCCGCATCGTTTGTCCAAAGCATACGGCGGTCACCGATCAGGTAGCCGCTGGGGGTATCTATGTTGATATTGCCCACTACATCCAGTTTTTGCACGGGATTAATAGTGCCTATACCTACGTTGCCGCCAGGTATGGCACTCATATTAGCACCGCTGACCAGCCAGTCATTATCCGGCCCGCCGCTGCCGGTATCATCGTTACCAGGAGCCCAACTGCTGCCATTCCATTTGAGCACCTGACCGGTAGAGGCTCCCTGTGGAGACAGCTCAAGAGGGTCAGCCAGGGTTCCACTGCCTGTAAATGCAGCTGACCCCACTACCGATTGTGTGCCCCAGTTGTCGCCAGCAGGTAATAGTGAGGGGAACCATCCGGTACCGTCCCAACGCAGCACCTCTCCCACGTTATTACCGTTGGCCAAACCAATGGGGTTGGTGGGTGTTCCACCGCCTATTAGCGGAGCCTGAACGTTAGCTGGAAAATCCGAAGTCCACTGAAGGCCATTCCAGCGCAATACCTCTCCCAGACCATTACCCGGAGATAAAGCCAGTGGTGTCATGGAATTACCGTTTCCAAGTAATGGGAATTCGGCCTGTACGGCACCGCCCACACCCCACTGGCTGCCGTCCCAGCGCAGGACATTACCCGTCACCCCGCCGCCCATCAGGCTAAGTGGATTGGCTACTGTACCATCACCGTTAAAGGGAGGATCGAACAAAATGGGGCTACCCGATGTCCACTGGCTACCATTCCAACGTAATACCTGGCCTGGGGCAGTGCCCGGCAGCAGGCTAAGTGGATTGGCATCCGTGCCGTCACCGTTAAATGGAGGGTTGAATAAAACAGGGCTACCGGGCATCCATTGAAGACCATTCCAGCGCAGTACCTGCCCAGAACTTCCCCCATTTGCCAGGCCGATAGGGCTTGTGGTTAAACCATTACCTAACAAGGGAGGCTGGAGGGACAGGGGCTGTAATTGCCACTGAAAGCCGTCCCAAATCAGCATATCTCCAGGGTTGGTGCCCGGAGCTACCGTAACGGGATCAAATGCGGTACCGTCTCCATCCAATGGGAACTGGGACTGGACTTGTCCGCTGGCAAGTGGGGCAAATGCACAGCATACTGCGGCCAGCAAGACTTTGCGTGCTAATCTAAGGGTAAGCATAAGTTTAAGGATTAAGTAAGAATATCGAAGAATTACTTTTAAAACAAAAGAATCAATGAAAAATACATAACGATTTAGAGTATGTCAAGTATGAAACAGCAAAATACTCCAGGCGGCTCGGTTACTACTGATAAACGGCTATAGCAGAACCATAGACGTGCTCATCTGTAGCTCAGGCCCAAACAAATATGCAACCAGTAGCACAAGACAAGAAGGGTCTCCCCTATCGCATTCGGATCACGGCACAACCTGCTATACCAATCGGCCACATCACACAAGTGCCCAGCTACATCAGGGATGGAAGGTTTATTCTCGGCATACAAGCCCGGATTAACCAAGAAATCCGGAACCAAACGGAGCTAGCTTATCCCTGGCTCCCCCACCCCGGGACAGAACCAGGCCTTGAGGGGGAGAAACTTGGCACAAAGGCTAACTAGGTGTGCCTTCCGGAATATTATCGGAGGCGTTACCAGTTAAACTAAAGCCGGGTACACAAAGGATCGGGCGGCCTATACTATAGGAAAATAGAAATGCATGTACTTAGAATACTAAGGGAGGAGTGGAAGCCCTGTCACAAGCAGCTCACGGTCTCGGCAAGAACCATTTTCCATAATGGTTTCCGGCAAGGCACCTCATTACAAGAGCTTAACGCCGAAAATGAAATGAGCCAATTTGACAGAAATATCAAATTGGCTCATCTGGTACCCCCAACATTCGAAATATCGAACCAGTTGGAGGAAGACGGGCAGGCCGTGAAGGCATTTGCTGAGTACCGGGGGAAGCACGGCTAACCCCCACCCACATGGAAACCTTTGTAGAGATCCGGCCCTACGGCCAGAAAGAGCTCGCCGCACTATACGGTGTGTCTGACAAATCCATGCGCAAATGGCTGCGCAGTATTGCAACGGAGCTAGGCACCTACGAGGCACGGCTTCTAACCATCCAACAGGTAGAAACCCTTTTCCGCCTGAAAGGACACCCGAGGATTAAACAAATTCAAAACAAAAAGTAATGGACAAGCGACAAGAAAACGTGTTCTGGCGCCAGGTATTGGCTGCCAGTCGCCACTGGAACCTGAGTGAGGATGTAGTGCAAGACGCCATTCTCTTGTATCTGGAAAAGGGCTTTCCGGAAAACGAGGAAACCATTCCGATCCTCTATGGCATTGCCTGGCGGATGCAAAGGGATGCATGGAAGGCAGAACTGAATCTCAAATCCCTGGAGCAACAATATGGCCGCGACCACAAGCCTAGTGAGGAAACCGAAAGTAGTCCGCCTGACCCGAACCTGGCTCTGGCTATACTGTCCACTCGAATGGACGAGGTGTTGGGAAAAGAGGACAGTGCCATCTTCTGGCGGTATGCGAGTAGTCACGACCCGCTCTGGAAGATTGCCCTGGAAACCAGAAAATCCCGACAGGCGGTTTACCGCATCCTACATCGGGCCATTAGCTGGCTGGAATCAGACTATGGGCCCAAGGTGAAGTTTCGGCTGCACAAAATGCGAAAGCAGACACAATAAGGCACATGATTAGTTACAGTAAGCAGTAGTTTGTTTAAACAAACTACTGCTTACTTATTTTTAAGGTCATTTTTCCAGCCGCTCTTTTAATCAAAAGCCTTAGAATTACTATTTAATATCTAAATAATAATATCGCTCCCTCACTTCCTTAAATAGACTGTTACGATTAGGTCGAACATTCACTAAGAATCGATAAGAATCAAATAGGGTTTGATCTGAAATAGCTAATATTTTCTGATCTGAATACTTAGTTAATTGCTGAGAAAATTTTATTTTAGGAATTACAGGATGAGCCATTAGATCATCTTTATCTCGTTCAAGTTTAGCTTCAATTTTATGAGGTATTCTAATTCCATCTACAAACGGATCTAATGCCATTATATTCTTGGAGAATGGATTCTTATAAAGAGTTATCATATGGGGTATTCCGGACAATTCACTTGCATCATATATTGCAAATCCATTCTCAATTATTCTGTTACTGTCAACCGGATATCTTATTAGCTGAACCAGGCAGTTAACAAGTATGACATCAAACGACTCTACCTTTGAAAATAAATCATCAAATACCTTTTTTCTTCCAGAGGCCTCGACAAACTGTCGTTCAGTTATCTTTTTAGGATTAAACTTTGTGTTAATCTTTGATAAAATACCTGAATTATATAAGTCTGAATACGTTGAATTATCATTTAATAATCGGCCCATACTCGTCAATGAGCCTATACTAATATTAAATTCATTTTTCATGTATCCATAAAAAGACCCTGATAGATTTTTTCTATATTTTTTAGCACTATTATCAAATTCTGCGATCAATTTATTTTCCAAAGGAATAATTCCATAATTCAAAAGTAAATGTAAACGACAAGCTAGGATACAGTTGCAATTTAAAGGAATATTGATAGTATCTTCCGGCACAGTAAGCACCTGACCTACAACAAGATCAAATAGATTCGCCTTTGCTTCTTGAGTAAATGACGAACTAGTAATCTTACTGAGGGCATTTGCTAGAGAGCTTGTTAAGCTATTTTTTGCTGAGATTCCCGATATTATTATTTCTCTCTTGAAAGATTCTAAGGCAGCATTAGCCACTTGATTGATTTTTCCCCAAAATTCTTCATCAAGTAGAGGGGATGTAGGGGTTCCAGCATATCTATTCCACTTTTCTGGATCCGTAACTAGAAGGTATTCATCTCCTTCCCATATCAGTTGTATCTTTTTTGCTAGTTCTTCATATAAGCTGTCCCTCTCCGGGGAAGGGTCATCATCATCGGATGGGGAAGGTGAAGAATCCGAAGGCGTATCCTTGGAATCAGTAGGTGTACCGGAAGCATTGTTAAGAATCTTCTGCTGTTGAGCAGCATTTTGCTTAGAGTCCTTAGCATCGCTCTTCTTGGCCTCATTCATTAAGCCACCAGTATAAGAGGGATTGGCCATAAATGCCTTAATCATCTCTGTGCTGCTCGCAATACCGCTCTTTACGACATCTTGTGTTCCGGAAAGGCCACTCATATCCCTGAAGAGATTGGCTGCCGCCAATACTGTCATGAGGTTATTCATTCCGGTAGGATCCGGCAAGGCAGAAGGATTCACAATATTGACCAGGCCTTGGTCAAATTTGCCGGTCTCGACATTATCATTCTGGTAACGACTACCTGATTGAAGGCTGGAAATCTCAGTAAGCATACTGAGGTGCGGAATAGGCGAGTCTTGCCAGTTCCAGAACCGGGTGAGGTCTATCTTCTCAGAGCCATTAAAACGACCAAGTACAGACTCGGCAAACACCCCGCCGGTGGGTACAGGGACTTGTATCTCTTCTAGCAGGTCTTTTTGAATATTCTCATGCTGCCATTTTTCCCAAAGTGCTAAGAACTCAGGTTTAACAGGTTTTTGCCCTTTAACGAGCTCTTTAGGTGGCGCATAGTCAAAGCGAAATGCCACATAGTTTCCATAAGTACCTACCGGATGTGGATCTATATGCTCAATAAGCCGAACACCCTCTACCTGGTAATAAGCCAGCATCATGGCTATCGTATCGGCATCCATGTTATTCCAAATAGCCTGGCTATAATAAATCCGCTCCTCATTCAATATTTGACCCAGGTCTATAGAATATTCAGGGTGATTAAATTGTAGCAATCGAACCTCATTAGATCCGGTAGTCGGTATATGACCTTCAGAGGTAATGCGGTATCCTTTACCATCTACTTCAAGGTCCATCCATATTCTTGTGCTATTTCTAACGGTACCTTGTTTAATTTTAAAGTAAATAGCGTCTATGACCTCTATAGGTATATCTAGTGTTTCAGTATCTAATTTCCACACTCCGTCCAGGTGTAACTTGATACGCTCTCCAGAGTGCACAGTTGTAAGCCAGACTTCTTCTATCTCAACATAGGCATTAGGGTCTTCTGGTTCACTTCTACGACGGATTGACATTGACCCTGGAAGGCTAAGGGTAAACGAAATCCCCCTAAAATAAGCTCTTTGAGGTATACGCCAAAATCCCTTGGAACCATCTCCCTCAATACCCCCTTCAGCATTTATTTTAACACCTTGGGCATCAACATACCTTGCAAAGGGAGACAGTGATAAGCTTAACTTTAGCTCCGCATCACCTAAAGGATTATTGAGCAATTGATAGGCATATTGATCCTGCAATTGCAGCGCTGCCTGGGCTAGTATTCTGTGATAACGTTTTACTATGTGTTGTTTGGTGAAGTCCAGTGGTTTAAAAGGGATAAAAATACACCATTCTGTATTGATAAGACGGTTCAATACCCGGTAGATCTGTACAACCTCAAAGTATTGAATAGAAAGCGCATGTGAGTGATTATAGTTGGTGATAATTCGCGTTTGCAATGATTCGCTCTCGTTCTGCGAAGCTTCTTTAACTACTGAGGCCCTGCGAGAACGCACAGAGGAGGCCAATTGCTGGGTTTTATCCCGAATATTCTGGACTGATTCTGCGGTCACACTCCTTCCTCCTGCAGAGGATGAGCGCGAGGTTGCATACGTCTTGGAAGATGATCCGCCACCACCCAAACCAAGATTCACAGGCCCAAGTGAAATTCCAAGGGATAATCCTCCACCGCCTGAATTGGAAACTACTTTTGAGTAGGATTCTCCATACTGAAATTCATTAGCAACTCCACTTGAGATTTCTTCAATGGCACGATTATGAACCATCTCATTGGAGAGAG